>JACIWP010000107.1 GCA_014360855.1 Anaerolineae bacterium | reverse complement strand
CAGCTTTTCAGAAAAGGCGCCGCCCGCATGCCGGCCAGCCCGCCGGCGCACAGGCCGGCCAACTGCGCCAGGAGCACCGCCTGGGCGGCCGCTCCCGCCGGCGCCGGCAGGTCCCACCATACCACCAACCCCTGCCACCACATCAGGAATGCCAGCGGAAGGCCCCAGATGGCCGCCAGGAGTTGAACCAGGCCTGCGGCCCGACGCCAACGTTCCCAAACGTTCCAGGATTCCCGCCGCAGTACCCACATGCCCCACAGGCCGGCCAGCGTCCCCAAAGCTCCCAGGCCGGCCAGGACCCACTGCCAGCCGGCAAAAGATTCCAGGATGCGGGTTCCCCGCGACAGGGTCAGCCAAACGGCCGGCAGGCCGGCCGCCGCAACGGTTATCAGCGCCGGTGCCAGCGGCAGTTCCTTCCGCCGCCAGGCACGCCCCTGCATCCACACCGCGCCGGCCAGGTACATGATCGGCAGCCACAGCCGCCAGAGCCGGTCGTCCCAGACGCGCCGGCGGTACGCCTCGCGCATCAGCTCGTCCAGCTCTGCCATGAGCCTCTTCGCTCCCTCCCTGGCCGCCGGCCAGCGGCCAGCCTCCACTTCCTGGCGCACCGCCTCCCGCTCATCGAGCAGGGGGTTCACATCCGGGGAAACGCCCATGCCGGCCAAGTACGCCTCGGCCAGCTTCCAGCGGACCTCAGCCAGCGCCGCAAGGGAGCGCGCTTCCGCTTCCGCATCCCACGCCAGCAGGGCGCGAAAGATCGTGCCTTCCGACCTCGCCGGCGCCGGCACCCCCAGCAAGGCCGCCGCCGTCGGCGCAGTGTCGGCGGGACGCATGCCCGTATAGGCGCCCGGACGGATGCCGCGGCCAAAGGCCATCAGCCGGGCGGTTCCTCGCGCCGACGCGGCCACCAGCATGAGCGTCTGCCGGGAGGGTTCCACCGCCTGAAGAAGCCCGCGCAGAGCGTCATCCAAGGAAGCGGTGGGGGAGCCGTCCGGCCAGCGCACATGCACAAAGGTCAGCGCCGGCGGTTGGCTCTCCAACTGCCGGCGGGCCTCCGCCAGCACAGCCAGCGCGGCCGGCTCGCCGGCGGAGCCGAACAGCACGCTGTAACTGCGCTTTGCCGCGGCAACCATGCCGCGCCACCAGACCGGGCCGTAGAGCGCGGTCTGCCGGCCGGCGTCCGCAGTGACGTCAAACAGGGTTTCCGCCCGCGCATACCATAACACGCTGTCGGCCGCATCCTGCAGGGGCGCGCCGGCCAATCTCGGGGAAGCCCCGCTGACCAGGGTGATCCATCCGCTGGCCGGCGTGTAACTGCTCAGCGGCCCCGTCATCCGGACATGGGCCGCAGAAATCCCCGCCAGCGCCGGCGTCCTATCCAGGTAATCCGCCGGCACACCCTCCAGCAGGACCAGCACCAACCCTTCGGTCAGCGCCGGCCCCGCCGGCGCGTCGGAGGCCGGCTCGTCCCACTGCGCCAGCGGGGGACGGTAGTCGCGCAGGGAATCCACCCATATATTCGCCCAGACGGCGCTGACGAACGCCGTGATCGCCAGCACCGCGATGTTCCAGGCGAGAGACAGCCGGCGGAACCAACGGCCGCCGCGGGGAAGATGAAGGCGCATGGCGCTCATCCCCCAAGGTATTCCTTGAGACGCTCGGCGGCCTGGCGGGTCATGCCGGGCACCTGGGCCAGCTCCTCCACGCTGGCCTGGCGGATGCGCTCCAGGGAGCCAAAATGCTTCAGCAGGGCCTGCCGGCGCCGCGGCCCAATGCCCGGGATTTCGTCGAGCATGGAACGCAGGGCGCCGGCCTCGCGCAGGCGGCGGTGATAGCCCACGGCGAAGCGGTGCGCCTCATCGCGGATGCGCTGGAGCAGGTGGAGCGCCGGCGAATCCGCCGGCAGGCGCAGGGGCTCCGGCATATCCGGCAGGTAGATTTCCTCCTCCTGCTTGGCCAGCGCGGCCGCCGGCACGCTCTCCCGCAGGCCCATTTCCTCCAGCACCTCCAGCGCCACATGGAGCTGGCCCTTCCCCCCATCCACGATGAGCAGGTCCGGCAGGAGGGCGAAGGCGTCCGGCAAACTGCGCGCCGTGGACTGGCGCCCCTCTTCCAGGGCCTGCTGGGCCTGCTGATAGCGCAGGAAGCGCCGGCGCAGGACCTCGCGCATCATGGCGTAATCGTCCGCGCCCTCCACGGTGCGGATCTGGAAACGGCGATAATCGCTCTTGCGGGGCACCCCGTTGACGAACACCACCATGCTTCCGGTAGCCGCGGTGCCCTGGATGTTGGAAATGTCGTAGCACTCGATGCGCGCCGGCGGCTTCGGAAGCATCAGGGCCTCCTGCAGGGCCGACACGGCGCCGGCCTGCTTGGCCTGGTCGGACATCCACTGGGCGCGCATGGCTTCCAGGGTCTCGCGGGCATTCTCCTGGGCCATCTGGAGCAGGCTCTGCCGCTCGGTGTTCTGCGGCACCATCAGCACCACATCGGCGCCGCGCTTGCTGGCCAGCCACTGCTTGATGATATTGGCCTCGTCGGCCTCCGCCGGCAGGATAATCTCCGGCGGCACAGAAGAGGCCTCGGCGTAAAACTGGGAGAGGAACGAGGAGAGGATCGCGCCGGCCTCTTCCCCCTCGGCCCCTTCCATGAAGAAATATTCGCGGCCGATGAGCCGGCCGTTGCGCACGAAGAAGACCTGCACACAGGCGTTGCCGTCATCACGGGCAAAGGCGACGATATCGTGGTCGCGCAGGTGCGGCGAGACCACCCTTTGCCCTTCCACCACCTTCTCGATCGCCCAAATCTGGTCCCGCAGTTGCGCCGCCCGCTCGAACTCCAGGGCCTCTGCGGCCTCTTTCATCTGGGCTTCCAGCCGGCGCACCACCTCACCGGTCTGCCCCTCCAGGAACAGCATCAACTGGGCGATCTTGTCCCGGTACTCCTCCCGGGAAATAGCGCCGATGCAGGGGCCGCTACAGCGCTTAATGTGATAGTACAGACAAGGGCGCGGGTCCCGGCCGGTGATCTCGCGGTCGCAGGTGCGGAAGGGGAAGAGCCGGCGCAGGACATCCAGCGTCTGATGCACCGCCTGCACCGAGGTGTACGGCCCGAAATAGCGCGAGCCGTCCCGTACCACATGGCGCGTCAGCATGACCTTCGGAAAAGGCTCGTGCCAGGTGACCCGGACATAGGGATAGGTCTTGTCATCGCGCAGGCGCACGTTGTAGCGCGGGCGGTAGCGCTTGATGAGGGTGTTCTCCAGCACGAGGGCTTCCAGCTCGGAGGCGGTGACGATGAACTCGATGCCGGCGATGTCCGCGACCAGACGCGCCGTCTTCATGTTGCCCTGCGCGGACTCATGAAAGTACGAGCGCACGCGACTGCGCAGGTTGACCGCCTTGCCGACGTAAATGACCCTGCCGGCGGCATCCTTCATAATATATACGCCCGACTTCTGCGGCAGTGTATCCAGTTGCTCCTGCAGTTCGGGCGAAAGGTTCACCATGTCAGAACGTCACCATTGGCTGTTACTTGTCGAGCGGGTGCAGCGCGCCGGCGCGCCAGCCGGCCAGCACCGCCTCATACACCTGTGCCAGAGGCACGCCGGCCTGGCGCGCCGCCTGGGCACAGGATTCATATTCCGGGGCCACGGAGACCACCTGGCCGTCCAGCAGTTTGGCCTTGGCGCGCACCGGCCCCCAGGGGGTGTGCACCTCCACGAAAGAGCGCCCCGCCACGTAGCGCAGTAACAGTTGGTGGCGCACGCCGAAGGTGGTGGTCTCCTTCAGCAGGAGACGGCTCAGCCGCGCCACGTCCTCCGGCCGGCACAGCACCCCCAACTGCACCGCCGGCCGGTCCTTCTTCATCTGGATCGGCGTGAACCAGACGTCCAGCGCGCCGGCGGCGAACAGCCGCTCCATCGCAAAGCCCAGTCCCTGGCCGGACATATCGTCAATGTTGCAGGCCAGTTCCGCCACCGTCTCCAGCGCCGGCTCCGCATGAGAGACATCGGCAGGCTCCCCGACCCACAGGCGCAGGACATTGGGCCAGGGGAGGAGCTTGGTACCGAAGCCGTAGCCGACCCGCTGAATGCGCATCGCCGGCTGACGAAATTCCGCCAGCTCGCACAGGATGGCGGCGCCGGTGGGCGTCACCAGCTCGGTGCCGGCGTCGAGGGGCCGCGTCGGCGCGCCGGCCTCGGCCAGCAGTTCCAGCGTCGCCGGCGCCGGCACCGGCAGAGGGCCGTGCGAGGTCTGCACGGTGCCGCTCCCCAGGGGCAGGGAGGAGGCATACACTTTGTCCACGCCCAGCAGGCGCAGGCCGATGACCGCGCCGGCGATGTCCACGATGCTGTCCACCGCACCGACCTCGTGAAAATGGACCTCCTCGATGCTGGTGCCGTGGACCCTGGCCTCGGCGCGCGCCAGCCGGCGGAAAACCGCCAGGATGCGCGCTACATCCTCCGCCGGCAGGGAGGACGCGGCGAAGATGGCCTCGATATCCGCCAGATGCCGGTGATGGTGCTCCTCGTGGGTGATATGCACGCTGAACTTGGTGCCGGCCAGGTGCTGTTGGGTGCGGTGCTCACATGTCACAGTGTAGCCCGTGAGAGGGATCTTGGCCAGATCAGCCTGCAGGGCTTCCAGGGAGACGCCGGCGTCCAGCATGGCTCCCACCAGCATATCCCCGCTGGCGCCGCTGAAACAGTCGAAATAGGCGATGCGCTGGCTCATACTGCTACTCCTGGGAGGGGCGCGTCAGGCCGGCGCGCGCCCGCGCCGCCCGCATGGCGATGAGGCCGGCGACCGCCGCGGCGCCGATGCCGTTGTCAATATTCACCACGGCCAGGCCCGGCGCACAGGTCTGGAGCATAGAGAGGAGCGCGCTGTGGCCGCGCCCGCCGAATCCATAGCCCACGGAGGTGGGCAGGCCGATGACCGGCACATCCACCAGCCCCGAGACGACCGAGGGGAGGGCGCCGTCCATGCCGGCGGCCACAATGATGACATCCACGTCCATCTCGTTGATGAGACGTTGAAGCGGCTCAAAGAGGCGGTGCAGGCCGGCCACCCCCACGTCAAAGGCAGTGCTCACCTCACACCCCATTTCTTTCAGGAGCATGACCGCCTCTTCAGCGATGGGGATGTCGGCCGTGCCGGCGGTGATCACGCCCACCCGCCCACCGTTGGGCTGGACGACGAAATCTGCCCGCCGGATCACCATGGCGCGGGCATGGAGGTACCAGTCCAGCACCACATCGTCGCGCGTCCACTCCTCCTTCAGACGCTGTTCCAGGCGCGGCGGCACGCGGCTGAGGAGAGCACGGCCGGCACGCTCCATAAAGTGCCGCACGATGGTCAGCACTGTATCGCCCGGCTTGCGGTTGGCCAGGATCACCTCGGGCACGCCGGCGCGCTGCTGTCGCTCCACATCGGGACGGGATAAGTGCGCTTCCTCTTCGGGCCAGACGTGTCTCGGGCTCATCCATTCCTCCCCTTCACGATGCAAGGCGGCGGTTATAATAACGCGTTCATACTGCCACTGCGCAGTCCCTGCAGGTCCAGTGTCACGAACGTGAAGCCGATCTCCCGAAAGGCGGCCACCAGCTTCTGGCGCGCCGCCGGCTCCAGCACCCGCTCCCAATCCTCCGGGGGCAGTTCGATGCGCGCCACGGGGCCGTGGTGCCGCACCCGCAGGGCGCGCAGCCCCAATTCATGACGCAGGTAGTCCTCGGCGCGTTCCACCTGGGAGAGCGCCTTCGGCTCCAGCACCGTGCCGTAGGGGAAGCGCGAGGCCAGGCAGGCCATCGCCGGCTTGTCCCAGGTGGGCAGGCCGCGCCGGCGCGACAGCTCCCGGATCTCCGCCTTGGTCAGGCCGGCCTCGTCCAATGGGGCGCGCACCCCCAGCTCCTTCGCCGCCCGCTGACCTGGACGGTAATCCCCGTGGTCATCGCGGTTCGCGCCGTACACCAGGTGAGGGATGCCGGCGGCCCTCGCCTCGGCCAGAAGCCGGGAAAGCACCGCGTGCTTGCAGTGATAACAGCGGTCCGGTTGATTGGCCGTGATGCCGTCCTCGGCCAGCACATCCATCTGGATGATGCGATGCGCCACCCCCAGTCGGCGCGCCAGCTCCTGGGATGCAGTGACCTCACTGCGCGGGATAAGGGCGGAATCCTCGGTGAGGGCCAGCACGTTTTCCCTGCCCAGGGTCTCGACGGCGACGGCGAGCAAATATGTGCTGTCCACCCCACCCGAGAATGCGACCGCCACGGAGCCCAGCTCGGCCAGCCGGCGTCTCAGCTCCTGCTCCTTTTCTTCCGGGGTCATCTTACACCTCCACGGTCTTCCACTTGCCCGCCTGGAAGCGGGTGAACATCAGAGTGCCGCGGATGCCCAGGTCAATCACCATCGCGATCCACGCACCGATCAGCCCTGCCCCCAACACCTGGGTGAAGAGCAGGGCCAGCGGAACGCGCACTCCCCAGACGCTGGCGCCGTTGATGAGCATGGGAGCACGGGTATCGCCGGCCCCGCGCAGGGCGCCGGCGAAAATCATGGATGAGGCCAGGAACAACTGCGAGAAGCCCACCAGCCGCAGAGGGCCGGCGCCGGCGGCGATCACCTCCGCCTCACTGGTGAAGAAGCTGACGATGGGGCGGGCGAAGATAATGAAGCAGATACCCATGATGGTCATAATGCCGGCGCCGATGGCAAAGGCGATGAAGCCATCCCGCTCGGCGCGCTCCGGGTCCCTCGCCCCCAGCCCCTGGCCCACCAGCGTCGTGGCGGCCACCGCAAAGCCAAAGCCCGGCATATAGGACAGCGATTCGGCATTGATGGCCACCTGATGGGCGGCATAGGCAATGGTGCCCAGCGCGGCCACCACGCGGACATAGGACATCATGCCCAAGCGGAAGATCAACTGCTCCACGCCGGTGGGCACGCCCACCCGCAGGATGCGCCGCACCAGCGAAACGTCGAGGGCCAGCCGGCCGGAACGCAGGCACAGCCCACTGCGCCCACGCCACAGCAGGAAGACCACCAGCAGTCCGCCCACCAGCCGGCCCAACATGGCACCTGTGGCGGAGCCGGCAACCCCCAGGCGGGGGAACCCCAGCACGCCGTTCACCAGCACCCAGGCCACCACGATGTTGATGCCGTTGACGATGAGCATCACCCACAGGGGAGTGCGGGTGTCGCCGGCGCCGCGCAGGCAGGCATTGCCAATGAACATGAGCGCGGAAAACACGTATGCCGAGCCGGCGATGGTCAGGAATGTGACCCCCAGCCCCACCGTCTCCGCGTCCGCGCCCATGAGCACCATGGCCGGCTCGGCCCAGATCTCGATGGCGGCAGTCATCACCGCCCCAACCGCCAGTGCCAGGAGCATGGCCTGCCGCAGGACCCGATTGGCAGTGTCCATATCCCCTGCCCCCACCATGCGGGCGATCAGGGCGGTAGCGCCGGTGCCCACTGCGCTGAACAGCACCATCGCGAACATGATCCACTGGTTCGCCAGGCCTACCGCCGCCAGCGGGGCAGCCCCCAGGTGTCCGACCAGGAAGGTATCCACCAGGCCGACCAGCATGCTGAGCAGTTGCTCGCCGGCGGACGGCAGTGCCAGCTTGAGGACATAGGGCACGCGCGACCAGGTGGACTCGCCGGCGGCCGGCAGTCCCCTGCGCACATGCCCCAATGCAAATGGCCGCATAACCGCTTTCTCCCTAATCCTTGAAGCTTCGATGACAGGCAGGTTCAACCTCCACATTATACCGGAATCCATCCTTCTGACAATCTCAGACCGCTGGTGGGCTTCGCCCCCTCTTCCGGTACCACTGTCCGCGCGGACTTGTGAGGAACCCGCAGAATACATATAATGGCCTCGTCAGTCACAACTCCTCGGGAGAGCGCCCATGCGGGCTATGCTGATCTACAATCCATCCGCCGGCCCCCATCAGGCGGAGGATGAGCTGCGCGACGCGGTGCGCGAGCTGGAAGCCAACGGCTGGGAGGTCACCTGGCGGGTCACCCACGAGCGGTTCGACGCCATGCTGTTCGCGCGCGAGGCCGCCTTGCAGGGCTATGACGTGGCTATTGCCGCCGGCGGTGACGGCACCATCGGACAGGTGGTCAACGGCATCGCCGGCACCGATACCGCCCTGGGTGTCCTGCCGGTGGGCACCACCAACGTCTGGGCGCGTGAGATCGGCCTTCCACTGACCACCCCTCTGCATCCGAACGCCGTGCAGGAAGCCGCCCGCATGATGGTGGAAGGGGAATGGCGTGTCGTGGACGTCGGGCGCGCCAACGACCGCTATTTCCTGATGTGGGTCGGGATAGGGATGGATGCCGAGGTCACCGCGCAGGTGGAAAGCCGGCCCCAGCACAAGCGCAGGCTGGGGATGCTGGCCTTTGCCATCGCCGCGGTGGCACAGACCCTCTCCCTCACCGGCACGAAAATGTACATCGAGTTGGACGGCCGCAAGCTGGAGCGGCGCGCGCTCTTGGTGGTTGCCAGCAACATCCAGCTCTACGCCGGCTTCTTGCGCATCGCTCCCATGGCCAGCCTGACCGATGGATTGCTGGACGTCTGCATTTTCCAGGGCTACACCGGCCTGTCCGCCTATCTCCACTTTTTCAGCATCCTGCTGGGCCTGCACACCCGCAGCCCGGAGGTCGCCTATCATCAGGCGCGGCATCTGGTGGTGCGGCCGGCGCGGCCGCTCTCCATCCAGGTGGATGGCGACCTGGCCGGCTATGCGCCGGTCGAGATCGAGGTGGTGCCCCAGCATCTGCGCGTCATCGTGCCGAAGACCACCGCTTCGCCGGCCCTGCACCCGGCGGGGCACGTGCAGGCGCCAGCATACTTCTGGGAGCATTTCCGCCGATGAACTACCTGTATCTGCTCCTCATCTTTGTCCCCCTGACCATCGTGGGATGGTTCCTGCACTGGAACCCGGTGCTGATATTTTTCAGCGCGGCGGTCGGGGTCGTGCCGCTGGCCGGCATCCTGGGGGAAGCGACTGAGCAGTTGGCGGAGCGGGCCGGCCCGCGCGTCGGCGGCCTCCTCAACGCCACCATGGGCAATGCCGCGGAGCTTATCATCACCATCTTTGCCATCAAGGAAGGACTGCTGGAGCTGGTCAAGGCCTCCATCACTGGCTCCATCCTGGGCAACTTACTGCTCATCACCGGCGCCAGCATTTTCCTGGGCGGATGGCGCAACGGGGTACAGCGGTTTGACCGCGCCCACGCCGGCACCAACGCCACCATGTCCGTCCTCGCCATCATCGCCCTGAGCATCCCCTCGCTCTTCAGCCATTCCATCGAGGCTACCAGCCATATGGCGGTGGAGTACCTGAGCCTGGGGGTGGCCGGCGCCATGATCCTCATTTACATCAGCAGTGTGGTTTTTGCCCTGCGCGGCGCGCACGGCGAGACAACCGCCCCGCACACCTCCCGTCAGCCGCTGGGCATCACCATCGCCCTGCTGGCCGGCGCCGCCGGCCTCATCGCCTGGCTCAGCGAAATTCTGGTGGGCGCCGTCGAGCCGGTCATCGCCTCCCTCGGCGTCACCGAGTTCTTCCTCGGCATCATCCTCATCCCCCTGGTGGGCAACGTGGCGGAACACCTGGTGGCGGTGGAAATGGCCTGGAAGAACCGCATGGAGCTGAGCTTGAACATCTCCTTCGGCTCCAGCCTGCAGATCGCCCTGCTGGTCGCGCCGCTCCTGGTCTTCATCAGCCTGCTGATGGGGAACCCGCTGACGCTGGTCTTCAACCAGTTCGAGCTGATCGCGCTCATCGCCGCGGCGCTCATCACCACGCTGGTGGCGCTCGACGGCGAATCCAACTGGCTGGAAGGCGCCCAGCTCCTGGTGGTCTATTTCATCGTCGGGTTGGCGTTTTTCTTCCTGCCG
>JACIWP010000106.1 GCA_014360855.1 Anaerolineae bacterium | reverse complement strand
AGAGCGCGTCGGGCAGGTCGATGGCAATGCGGGCGCCGACAATGGAACCGATGACCGTCGGCACGGAGAAGAGCAGGCTCAGACGCAGGTCCGACACGCCTTTACTGCGGAAGCCCATCACGGCGAAGACGTTCTGCGCGGCAACCGCCACGCGGTTGGTGCCGTTGGCAACGGCGGTGGGTAGGCCCAGGAAGATGAGCAGGGGCAGGGTCAGCAGGGAGCCGCCGCCGGCGAAGACGTTGATCCAGCCGGCGACTGCCCCGATCACCAACACCAACAGCCCTTTCAGCACGAGGTCGGCCATGCGCATATCCCCTGGATGAAGTCGAAGGCATACAAAGACGGAGGATATACTGGATACAGTATCCTCCGTCGGATAACACTTGCAGTATAGCACAGGAGGGCGCCGGCCGCAAATTCCAGCGGTATTTGCGCCGGCAAGCGACAGACACCACTGAAATGTCTGTCGCCCATAGGGTGCCGGCCGGCGGCTGGCGCAGGTAGTCACATCGGTTGACAATTCTTTTGCTCATGGTGTATAATGAGGTCACCCCTACTCGGGGCGCTGTGCCGCGGGCACAGCGCGTCGGAGCGATTTTGTTCTAACGGAGGTTGGCATGCAGGAGGGAGTCGATTGGAGATTCCCAGCGGATGGGCCGGACGCAGAAGCTGAGGAACCGAACCGGGACGTGACAGCCGGCGTCACAGCAGAGGCAATCCCACAGGGAAATGTGGCACAGCAATCTGATGACCAAACCCCAGATCCCACCGGAAATCTCACGAAGGGAGAAGAAGAGATCAGCGTGCAGAGCGATGAGATGATCTCAAGCGTTGCGGAGGCCGTGGATCCTTCCCTCGACCTCGATCCAGCCGCTATCCCCCCACTGAAGCGGCCAGGGCTTGAAGAGCCTGAGGAAGAAGATTTCAGCACGATGGAGGAGCTCCTCCAGCAGGAAGAATATGGCATGGTACAGCCGCGCCGCGGCGATGTGCTCATCGGCCGGGTGATCTCCGTCGCTTCCGAGGGCCTGCTGGTGGACGTGGGTCTGAAGCGGGAGGGCATCGTGCCGGCGGCGGACCTCAACCGGCTGGACGCCAAGACCCGCTCCAACATCAAGGTCGGTGATGAAATTCCCGTGTACGTTCTGCGCTCCAGCGACCAGGACGGCAACCTTATTCTCTCGGTGCATCGTGCCCAGGCGGAAACGGACTGGCTGCGGGCCCAGCAGATGATGGAAAAAGAGGAGCTGTGGGAAGGGAAGGTCACCGGCTACAACCAAGGCGGCTTGGTGGTGCCGTTCGGCCGCATCCGCGGTTTCCTGCCGGCCTCTCAGATCGTCGGGTTCCCGCGTCGTCTGACCGGCGATGCTCGCACGGCTCGCCTGGCCAAACTTGTCGGCGAGACCCTGCCGCTCAAGGTCGTGGAAGTGGACCGCCGGCGCCGGCGCCTCATCTTCTCCCACCGCGCCGCCTGGTTCGAATGGAAAGAGCGCCAGCGCCAGCGCCTGCTGGAAGAGATCCAGGAGGGCGAGGTGCGGCACGGCATCGTCAGCAGTCTGCGCGACTTCGGCGCCTTCGTTGACCTCGGCGGCGTTGACGGGCTGATCCATGTCTCTGAACTTTCCTGGGAGCGGGTGGAGCATCCGCGCGATGTGCTCAAAGTGGGTGACGAGATCGATGTGTACGTCCTGAACGTGGACCGCGCCAGCGGCCGCATCGGGCTGAGCCTGAAGCGGCTGATCCCCGAACCGTGGTCCCAGGTTCCCGAAAAGTATCACGTTGACCAGCTCGTGGAAGGGGTCGTTACCCGGGTCGCTGATTTCGGCGTGTTCGTCAAGTTGGAAGAGGGCGTCGAAGGGTTGATCCACCGCTCGGAGTTGGCGGATATCGAGCCCCAGCGCCCGCGCGACCTGGTGAAAGAAGGCGACCTACTGCTCCTGCGGGTGATCCGGGTGGAGCCGGAGCGCCGGCGCATCGGGCTGAGCCTCCGCCAAGTCTCGGAAGAGGAATGGAGCCAGTGGGCCGCTTCTTTTCACGGAGTCGAGGCGCCGGCTTCCGCTGATCCGGTGGTTGAGGCGGACGAACCCACATCCGATGAGACACCCCTGACCGACCAGCCCCTCGCCTAATAACGCGGTGAGCTTATCGGCTTTCCGTTAGCGCCCGTCCGCGTCACGTGCGCCAGTTGTCAGGAGTGAATGAGTCATGCTGGATCTACAGGCCATGCGTGAGCGTCTCGAGACAGAGCGTCAGCAGGTCTTGGAAGAGATTGCGGAGCTGGATCGCCGGCTGGAGGTGAAGCCGGATTACAGCCTGGGCGCCGGCGACCCAGCCGTCTACCAGTGGGAGTTCAACCTGGCACTGCGCCAGCAGGCACAGGACAAACTCGAGGAGATCGAGGACGCCCTGCGCCGGCTGGATGAAGGGCGGTATGGGATCTGTGAAAAATGCGGGGGCAAAATCGAGTGGGAGCGCCTGGACCTCCTGCCCACGACCCGCTTCTGCGCCACCTGCGCGCAGTCGAAATCATAAACCTCTATCGAGCGAGTCAGCCCCTGGCCGTTCGGCCAGGGGCTTTTTATGCGCAGTGTCTCTCACGACAGGCCGCACACCAGGTCCAGGAAATCCTCTGCATCCTGGCAGGCGCACTGGCGCATAAGGCAGTCCAGGCGTGCCACCTCGCGAGGGCCGAGCCATTCCTCGGCCTGCTGGCGCGAGATGGCGCCGGCCATGTACTTCTCGGAAACCTTCTGGCGGAACAGCTCCTGCACGCCGGCGTCCAGCGCCATGCTCAGGACCTCTTGTTCCGAAAGGCCCATCTCCTGTACCAGAAACACCAGCCGCTCGCCGAACGAAATGGTGGACATATTTACGCTCCTGGATTCGTTCCGCTCCATCATCTTCTGCGCCGCCTTCATTATACCCGATTTGGCCGTGCATTTCAACCGCGCCGTCGCATCGAAGAGGGTGACTGGCATCTCCGAGATGTCTGTCACCTGGTGATGACCTGCCGGCGCAAGCGCTTCTTCGCGTTGACACTTTCCCACCGACATGCTATAATTCGCGGTAATGATGAGCTGAGGGTTGGGCGGCACAGCCGCGGCGGGCTTCTCCACCTTTCATCAGCGAAAGGGGTGCAAGCCCGTTTTATATGAGCGGCCGGCCCGGAAGGGAGATTCGTACATGCTGGACCTCAATTACATCCGGGAACACACGGACGAAGTGCGGGAGGGGCTCCGCAAACTGCACCTGGATGCCCCCATTGACGAGATCCTGGAGCTGGATGCCCGCCGGCGCCAGCTCCTGCAGGAAGTCGAAAACCTGCGCGCTCGCCGCAACGCCGTTTCCAAAGAGATCGGCAAGATGCGCGACGAGGCCGGCCGGCAGGCCCTCATCGCCGAGATGCGCCAGGTCGGTGACCGGATCGATGCCCTCGAAGAGGAACTGCGGCAGGTAGAAGCCCGCCTGGAACAGCTCCTCCTGGAAGTCCCCAATATGCCCCACCCTTCCGTGCCGGAGGGCAAGGACGAGAGCGAGAACGTCGTCGTGCGGCAGGAAGGAACCTTCCGCCAGTTCGACTTTGAGCCGCTCCCACATTGGGAGCTGGGCGTGACGCTCGACATCATCGACTTTGAGCGGGCGGTGAAGATATCCGGCACCCGCTTCTACGTGCTCAAGGGCGCCGGCGCACGCCTGCACCGCGCCCTGGTGGCCTGGATGATTGACCTGCACGTGCAGAAGCACGGCTACACCGAGGTGCTGGCGCCGTACCTGGTGCGTCGGGAATGCCTGATCGGCACCGGCCAGCTCCCCAAGTTCGCCGAGAACCTGTACTTTGACGCCGAGGATGACCTGTGGCTTATCCCGACGGCCGAGGTCTCGGTGACCAATTTGTTCCGGGATGAGATCCTGCCGGCGGAGGCTCTGCCCATCAACCTGGTCTCTTACTCTGCCTGCTTCCGCCGGGAGAAGATGTCGGCCGGCCGCGATGTGCGCGGCATCAAGCGCGTCCACCAGTTCGATAAGGTGGAAATGGTCAAGATCGTTGAGCCGGAGACCTCGGAGGAAGAGCTGTTCAAGCTGATTGACAACGCCGAGGATGTATGCCGCGGGCTGGGCATCCCGCACCGCGTGGTGCAGATGTGCACCGGCGATCTGAGCTTCACCGCCTCCATCAAATACGATATTGAGATGTGGGCGCCCGGCTCGCAGGAATGGCTGGAGGTCAGCTCCTGCTCGCTTTTCGGAGATTTCCAGGCGCGGCGGGCCAACATCCGCTATCGGCCGGCGCCAGGCAAAAAGCCGCGCTACGTGCATACGCTGAACGGCTCGGGCCTGGCCCTGCCGCGCGTCATGATCGCCGTCATGGAGAATTACCAGCAGGCCGACGGCTCCATCGTGATACCGGAGGTCCTGCGCCCATACATGGGCGGTCAGGAAGTCATCCGCTGATCTCGCAAAGACAGTGTGGCATCGCGGACCATGGGTGATATGGAACGAGACGAAGTTATGGGGGCATACCCGCCGGCGCGCTGGCGCCTGCTGATCACCGGCTTTGCCGACGGCGCCACCAATATGGCCATTGATGAGGCCATTATGCGCGGCGTGCTCGAAGGCCTTGCCCCACCCACCCTGCGCTTCTACGGCTGGGAACCGCCCTGCGTGTCCATCGGCTACTCCCAGTCGCTGGAAAAGGAGATTGATCTGGCGCGCTGTGCTGGCGCCGGCGTGGATTGGGTGCGCCGGCCCACCGGCGGACGCGCCATCCTGCATGTGGACGAGCTGACCTACAGCGTGGTGACGCGGCTGGACGATCCGCGCGCTGCCGGCGGGGTGGTGGAATCCTACCGCCGGCTCAGCCGCGGCCTGGTGGCCGGCCTTTCCCTGCTCGGCGTCCCCGCCATCCAGGCGGAGTACCAGCGGAACGAAAATACGGGCGGGGTCAGCTCTGCCTGTTTCGACGTCCCCTCCCATTACGAGGTGACGGTGGACGGCAGGAAGCTGGTGGGCAGTGCGCAGGTGCGCCGGCAGGGGGTCCTGCTTCAGCACGGCACCCTGCCCCTTTATGGTGACATCACCCGGTTGGTGGATTATCTGCGCCTGGATTCGGATGCGGAGCGGGAGGCCCTGCGGCGCAAGCTGGCCCAGCGGGCCGCCACCCTGGAAATGGCGTTGGGCAGACGCGTGGAGTTCGAGGAAGCGGTCCGGGCGATGGCACAGGGCTTTGCCCAGGCGCTGAACCTGGAATTGGTCGCCGGCGAGCTGACGCCGCAGGAGCGGGAATGGGTCGAGGAAGGCCGGCGCCTGCGCTATGCCAACCCGGAGTGGAACGCACAGCGATAATCAACTATGAGCATGATAATCGCCGCCTGCACCATGGTACTGCGCCTGCCTGGCAACGGTTCGCTCAAGGGCAAGCGCAGTGTGGTCAAATCGATTGTGGCGCGCCTGCACCATGAGTTCAACCTCTCGGTTGCGGAGGTAGGGGCGCAGGACGTCTGGCAGGAAGCTGTCATCGGCATGGTCTGCGTCTCGAGCGACCGGGATTACGCCCACGGCCTGTTAGAGCGCGCCGTACAGTGGGTGATGCTGAACCGGCCCGACGTGGAAGTGCTCGACTACTCCATCGAGTGGTGCTAGCCCTTCGTCCCCCAGCCGTTTTCGCGCCGGCAGGCTTCCCTCGCGCCGCGTCCATCCGGGCATGAGGAGCGTCCCTCTCCCGCGCGTCTGACGAGTTCGGAATAGGCCGGCGGCCCCTTTCCGGGTATAATATTGCTGTCTCTATCATCTTTATGGAATTTGCGGAGAGCCATGGAAATCGGAACCATTCGTCCAGTGGATATCGAAGAGGAAATGCGCGGGGCGTACCTGGATTACGCCATGAGCGTCATCGTGGCGCGCGCCCTGCCCGATGCGCGCGACGGGCTGAAGCCCGTCCATCGGCGCATCCTGTATGCCATGCATGATATGGGGCTGTATCCGGACAAGCCCTATCGCAAGAGCGCCCGTATCGTCGGCGAGGTGTTGGGCAAGTACCATCCCCACGGCGACAGCGCGGTGTACGATGCCATGGCGCGCATGGCGCAGGACTTCTCCATGCGCTATCCCTTGGTAGATGGCCAGGGCAACTTTGGCTCCATTGACGGCGACAGCCCGGCGGCCATGCGCTATACTGAAGCGCGGCTGGCGCCCATCGCCCGCGAGATGCTGGCGGATATTGACAAAGAGACCGTGGACTTCGTGGACAACTTCGACGGCTCGCTCCAGGAGCCGACGGTTTTGCCGGCGCGCCTGCCGAACCTCCTGCTTAACGGCACCTCGGGCATCGCCGTCGGCATGGCCACCAATATCCCGCCCCACAATCTGGGCGAGATTGTGGACGGCCTGGTCTATCTCATTGACCACTATGACGACCTGGACGCCATCGGCGTCGAGGACCTGATGCGCTTCATCCCCGGGCCGGACTTCCCCACCGGCGGGTTGATCCTGGGGCGCGAGGGCATCCGTTCAGCCTATGCCACGGGGAAGGGGCGCATCATTATGCGGGCGGTGACGCAGATTGAGGAGGCCGGCGGCGGACGCTACCGCATCGTCATCACCGCCATCCCCTTTCAGCTCAACAAATCCAACCTGCTGGAGCGCATCGCCGAGCTGGTGCACAGCGGCCGTATTGATGCCATCTCTGACCTGCGCGATGAGTCGGACCGCCACGGCATGCGCATCATCGTGGAGCTGAAGCGCGGCGCCCAGCCCCGCCAGGTGCTCAACCAGCTTCTCAAATACTCGCCGCTTCAGAGCACCTTCGGCGTGCAGTTGCTGGCGCTGGTGGATGGCGAGCCGCGCCTGCTGTCGTTGAAGCGCGCCCTGACCATTTATATCGAGCACCGGCGTGAGGTGGTCACGCGGCGCGTGCGCTATGACCTGCGCAAGGCCCAGGAACGCGCCCATATCCTGGAAGGACTGCGCATCGCCCTGGCCAACCTGGACGCCGTCATCGCCCTGATTCGCGGCTCGCGTGACGCCGAGGAAGCCCGCCAGGGACTGATGACCCGCTTCCATTTGACGGAGGTGCAGGCGCAGGCCATCCTGGATATGCCCCTGCGCCGGCTGGCGGCCCTCGAACGCCAGAAAATCGAGGACGAGTACCAGGAGCTTCAGCGCCAGATCGCCTATTACCAGGACCTGCTCGATCACCCGGCCAAAATCCTGGGTGTCATCCGGCAGGAACTGCTGGACCTGAAGGCTCAGTACGGCGACGCCCGGCGCACCCATATCGTGGCGGAAGAAGGCGAGGAACTGGCCGAGGAGGACCTGGTCCCGCAGGAGCACGTCATCGTCACCCTGACCCAGCGGGGGTATGTCAAGCGCGCGCCGGCGCGCACCTTCCGCCCCCAGAGCCGCGGCGGCAAAGGCGTCATCGGCATCACCACGCGCGAGGAGGACGCCGTCGAACAGCTTGTCGCCGCCAACACCCACGACACCATGCTCTTCTTCACCGACCGCGGCCGCGTCTTCCAGGAGCGCGTCTTCCAGATTCCCGACGCCTCGCGCCTATCACGCGGCATCCCCTTGGTCAATGTCATCAATCTGGATCAGGGCGAGCGCGTGACCGCCATGGTGCCCATCCCGAACGGCGGTAATGGGAACGGGAGCGCCGGCAATGACCAGTACCTGCTGATGGTCACCCTGCAGGGACGCATCAAGCGGGTGGAGCTGTCGGAGTTCCTCTCTATCCGGCCCAGCGGCATCATCGCCCTGTCCCTGGAGGATGGGGATGCGCTGGGATGGGTGCGGCTGACGGACGGCCGGCGCGAGATTATCCTGGTCACGCGGGAGGGTAAGGCCCTGCGCTTCCCCGAGGAGCAGGTGCGCCCTATGGGAAGGACCGCCCGCGGCGTGACGGCCATGCGCCTGGCAGAGGGTGACCAGATCGCCGGCGTCGAGGTGGTGGAGCCGGATGCCGACCTGCTCCTGCTGACCGCGGCCGGCTTCGGCAAGCGCACGGCCCTGGCGGAGTTTCCGGTTTACAGCCGGGGCGGGAGCGGCGTCATCGCCCTCAAGAATGCCGGCAAGTACGGCGGCATTGTGTCGGTGCGGGTCGTGCGGCCGGCGGATGACGTCATCATCAGCTCCCAGGAGGGGCAGGTACTGCGTCTGAACGCCAGCGACGTGCCGCGCCAGGGGCGGGCCGCCCGCGGCGTGCGGCTGATCCAACTGCGCGGCGAGGACCGCGCCGCCGCGCTGGCCTGCATCGTCGCGGAGGAGAAGACGGTGCCGGCCCTACAGCCTGCGGCGGCAGAATAGCGCCGGCGGCCCGATGGTGGACGGCTGGAAGGAGGTTTCCTCATGTTACCCAACCCGCCTTGGAAGCGCAGTCCCGGACAAATGATGGAGTTCCTGCTGGGGCTGGATGTGAATTACCTGGCAGAGACGCTGGTGGCCTTCGCCAACGCCGACGGCGGCACCATCGTCATCGGCATGGACGCCAGTGGGGAGCGCGAGGAGGGCATCTTCCTGGATGATGTGGCGATGGCTTTGCAAAACGCCCAGAGCCGCTGTCGGCCGCCGGTGCCGGTCGAATGGCATCCCTCTGAGACGCCGGACGGCCTGCCGGTCCTGCTGGAGGTCCAGCGCAGTCCGGACCTGCACAGCCTGGACGATGGCCGGGTGCTCATCCGCTCCGGCCGGCTGAACCGCTCCCTGGGCGGCGATGAGATCCTGCACCTGGCCTCTGGCAAAGGCCGCGGCGAGTTCGAGCTGGAGCCGGTGTCCGGCGCCACACTGGATGACCTTGATCCCGATATCATCGAGGAATATCTGGAGAAGCGCAAGAAGCGCTCCCCGCGCGCTATCGCCGAGACCCCGGAACAGGTGCTGGTGGAGATTGGGGCGTTGGATGCGCAAATGCGTCCCACGGTCGCCGGCATGCTCCTGTTCGGCCGGCATCCCCAGGTGTTCCTGCCCAAGACCGGCGTCCAGTTCGTGCGCTTCCTGGGCAGTCGGAGCGAACCGGGCTCTCAGCGGGCGTCGGACCAGTACGGCCGGCGCGAGGAGATTGACGGCCCCCTGCCGCGCCTCATTCAAGAGACCTGGGAACTGCTGTGGCAGTACCTGAATCCCACCGAAGAGGTCAACGGGCTGGCGCGGCAGGAGCACAGCGATTACCCGCCGATCGCCGTGCGCGAGGCGTTCATCAACGCGGTGGCCCATCGGGATTATCGCATCCGCGGCCGGCAGATCGAGATCCACATGTACGACGACCTGCTGGAGATCACCAGCCCTGGGGGCCTGCCCGGCTATATCACCCTGGACAACATCGTGGATGAGCACTTCTCGCGCAACCCGCGCATCGTCAACGGCCTGTATTATTGGGGATACATCGAGGAGCTGGGCACCGGCATTGACCGCATGATGTCCGAGATGGCCCGCGCCGGCCACCCGCCGCCCGTTTTCCACGAAACGCCCTTCTCCTTCACCGTCACCCTGTACAGCCGGCGCGACCGTGTCCCCACCCCCGTCTGGGAAGAGGATATGAACGAGCGCCAGTTGAAGGCGCTGAACTATGTCGCCCAGCACGGGCGCATCACCAACCGCGAGTACCGCCAGCTCTGCCCGGATGTCACCGCGGAGACCATCCGCCTGGACCTGGCGGATCTGGTGGCACGGGGCATTCTGCTGAAGATCGGCGACAAGCGCGGCACCTATTACATCCTGAAGTAAGGGCGAGATTTTAGCTTAAGAAGGGGCTATGCGCGCCGTGCCGGCCGCCGGAGTGCTTGACAATAACATATGCCGCCGTTACAATTATAGCGGAATATCCCAAATTGATATCCCAAATATCCCCTTTGGGATATTTGGGATTGCGCATCTGCGGCGCAGAAAAGGATGAGGCCGGCGGTGCGGAAGCTTGTTTCCCGATGGAGCAGACGTGTTCCTCCCTGGGCAGTGTGGGTCGGTCAGGCCGGCGCACTG
>JACIWP010000105.1 GCA_014360855.1 Anaerolineae bacterium | reverse complement strand
CGCCCACACCAGATGGACCAATGCGGCCAGCACGCCGGCCAGGCCAGCGATGCCCAATGCCCATCCCAGCCCCCAGCGCAGGAGGTTGTTCAGGTGATAGACATAGGGAGCGGTGTTGACGTACTGGCGGGTGTAGGGCCAATCCACCTCGCCGCGCACCATCTCGGCCTGCCGGCCGATGGCCTCCAGGTACGTCGCGGGGTCCAGCAGGGCGTAGAACTCAAAAGTGCCGAAGGCCAGCACCACCCCCAGGCCGGCCAGCGCCATATAGCCCAGCGTCCTGCCCAGGCGCCGGCTGAGCCGCTCATCGCCCGGCCGCAGAAGGACCAGCAGGCCGGCGGCAAGGATGACCGCCCCATAGGTGAAGCCGCTGACCTTACAGGCGGCGGCGCATCCGACCATCAGCCCCATAAGCAGGGCGCGCCACCATCCGCCGCGCGCCACAAGCCGCGCGCCGGCGTACACCGCCGCCGTCCCGAAGGCCGTCAGGGCGATGTCCACCGTCATAAAATGCGAGAGCTGGATATGGGTCACGCTGAGCGCCAGCAGGGCCGCGCCGAGCAGGCCCTCGCGCCGGCCCCAGAAGGTGCGCCCCAACAGATAGACCAGCAGGACCGTGAGCAGGGAGAGCAGGGCGGTAGTAATCCTGCCCACCACGAAGAACTGGCGGTACTCCCCCTGCCGGCCGGGGAATATCACGGTCAGGAAGCGGTAGAGGTAGACCGGCAGGGTGCCGTAGGCCAGGTCGTAATGGCCGCCGGCGGGGTCCTCGGGGTTAATGCGCCGCGGGTTCAGGGAGCTGTGATCCGGGTCCAGCAGGTTGCGCCAGTCCGGCGGCCAGGAGAGGGACACATGGGACATGGTATTGGCGAGATGACGCTCGTCGGGATGGGGGAAGGCATCCATCTCGCGGTCCCACTGCAGTTCGTAGAAGCGAAAGCCGGCGGCGGTCAGCAGTACCAGCACCAGAAGCAGAATGTGACCATAGCGGTGCATGTATCGCGTCATGCCAGGGTTCTCCGTGCCCAGACAGCGTTTCGCCGGCGGGCCGTATCCGGGCCGGCCGTCCTGCGTATTGTAGATGATGGAAGGGAGCGGGTCAAATCCGCCGGCGGCGTACGGCCCGGCACGGCGCAATTTGCCCCACTGCCCCCGCCGTGCGATAATGCAGGGCAGGTACACCGCAGAACAAGCAGGGATGGTATGGAAGAGCGCAGTTCGCCATCGCCGCTGAGCGAACGGGAGCTGGAACTGCTGACGCTGGTGGCCAAAGGGGCCAGCAACCAGCAGATTGCCCGGGAGCTGTTCATCAGCGTCAACACGGTCAAAGTACATCTGCGCAACATTTTCGACAAGCTGGGCGTGGAATCGCGCACGGAAGCGGCCATGCTGGCGGTGCGCGAGGGCTGGATCCAGTTAGAGGGGATGCCCGGCTCTGCGCCGGCCGTGCCTGAAGCGCCGGCCGTCCCTGCCTCGGCCCCCATTTCCCTGCCCCAGCGCATCTTTCTGCTGGCGAGCCTGCTGGTCATGCTGGGGATCGCTCTTCTGCTCCCGGCCCGCGCTACACCCAGCGCCGGCCGGCCTGCCAGTCCCTTTGCCGAGCGCTCCGTCAGCACCTCCCTGCTCCCCACCAACACTTCCGCCAGCCGCTGGTCCCAACAGCCGGCCATGCCGCTGGCGCGCGGCCGGCAGGCCGCGGTCTGGCATGCCGGCCGGCTTTACGTCATCGCCGGCGACACGAACGACGGCATCACCGGCGCATCCGACATCTATGACACCGCCAGCCGGCAGTGGAGCGCCCTGCCCTATAAGCCCACGCCGGTCAGCAACGTAGCCGCGGCGGTCGCCGCCGGCCGCATCTGGGTGCCCGGCGGCTTCCTCCCTGACGGCCGCGTCACTGCCGAGGTCGAGGCCTACAACCTGGAGACAGGGCAGTGGGAACGGGGGCCGGCGCTCCCGGAGCCGCTGTGCGGGTACGCGCTGGCGGCATGGGGCGGCAAAGTCTACCTGTTCGGCGGGGCCAACGAACAGGGGTACACCCGCACGGCCCTGCGGCTGGACCCCGAAAAGGGTGAGTGGGAGCCTCTGCCTCCTCTGTCCTTGCCGCGGGCGTTTGCCGGCGCGGCGGTGCTGGACGACCGCATCTATGTGGTGGGGGGATTTGACGGTCAGCGGGAGCTGAACATCTGTCAGGTCTTTTCGCCGGCCGCCTTTGATGCCGGCCAGGACCCCTGGGGGGATTGTGCTCCCCTCTCCCTGGCGCGCGGCGGGTTGGGTCTGGCCGCCGCCGGCAAGACGCTCTATGCCATCGGCGGGGGGTGGCAGAGCTATATGGCCTACAACGAGCAGTATGATGTCGAAAAGGGGGAGTGGACCCGCTTCGATACCCCCATCGAGGGGGAATGGCGCAACCTGGCCGCCGTCAGCGACGGCAAAACGGTCTATGCCCTGGGCGGATGGAACGGGCAGTACCTGGATGCGTTTTGGACGTATCAGGCCATTGTGACCATATTCCTGCCCATCACGCCGTGAGGATCAGGCGGTGGCGCGGCTGGCCGCTCTCTGCTCTTCCTCCCGGCGGATCTCGTCGTAGACGTGTCCCAGCCCGGATTTGATCTTGGCCTCCAGCTTGACGCCGGCGCTGGGCTTGCGTGGGAAAAACCCGATGATCTTGGTCAGCACATTGCGCGCCGCCTCCGACTTGGAGCGGCCGGCAAGGTACTCCTGACGGATCAGCTCTCTCGCCACCCGCAGGTAGTCCAGCAGGGGATCAATGACCTGCTTATCGCACACCTCCCCGTGCCCCGGCACCAGCACGTCAATGGACATGCTCTTGAGCTGTTCCAGGGCGCGCACCCATTCGCCCGAGCTTCCCTGTGCCATGAAGGGATGCATGTTGCAGACCACCAGGTCGCCGGTGAAGACCACACGCGCCCGAGGAACATAGACGATGGAGGACGCCGGCGTGTGCCCGCCGGCATACAAGATATCCACCACCGTATCCCCCAGATAGAGGGTCATCCGCTCCTCGAAGGTGAGTTCCGGCAGTTGGATGTCCAGATGCAATAACTCGCGGGCGGTCTCGGGGTCTTTGTCCCGGTAGCGGTCGGCCAGGCGCTGTTTGAAGTTGTCGCCGTAGCCGCGCATATGTTTCCAGGCCACCATATGGGCGATGGCCGGCGCGCCGAAGAAGACGTTGCCCAGCGCGTGCCCCTTGTGGTGATCCGTGTTGATGACGTAGACGGGCTTCTTGCCGGTCACCGCTTCCAGCTCCGCGCGCCAGGCGCGCGCTTCGCGCGGGATCATGGGCGTATCCACCACCACGATGCCCACGCTGGTGACAATGGCCCCCAGATTGGTGCCCCGGCTGTCCCGCTTCACGTACACCCCTGGAGCGACTTCCCGCATTCCCGGTTCCATCGCCGTCCTCCTGCTGACAGAGTTCATAGGCTGGGCCCTGCTCCGCCGGCCAGGAATGTCATCGCCAGCTCGAGCGCCTCCGCCACGCGATCCGCCGGCATGCCGCCGCCCTGGGCGAAGTCGGGCCGGCCGCCGCCCCCGCCGCCCACTTTCCCACAGACCTGCCGCAGGAGCGCCTGCATGTCCGCCGGCACATCCGCGGAGCGGCCCAGGAACAACTGCCCCTTATCCGGCCCCTGCCAGCCCAGCAGTACCACCACGCCGGCATGCTCCAGGAGCCGGCCGGCCAACTGTTTGACCGCCGCCGGCTCGCGGTCGGCGAACACCTTGCGCACGACCCGCCACGTTCCAACTTGCTCCGCGCCGGTCAGCAACGCGAGCGCCTCCAGGCCGGCCAGCTCTTCCCGTGCCTTCTGCAACTGCCGCTGAGCGGCCCGGCGTTCCTCGTCCATTTTGCGGACGATTTCGGGCAGGACCTGCCAGCCCGTGGTGAGAAATGTGCATACCTCCTGGAGCACGTCCTCTTTGCGGCGGTAATCCTGCAGGGCCCGCCGGCCGCACAGGAAGGTCACGCGTGTTTCACTACCGCGGCGCTCGACGCCGGCAATATGGATGAGGCCGACCTCGCCGGTGCTCCGGCAGTGGGTGCCGCCGCAGGCCGACCAGTCGAAGCCGGCCACCTCCACCAGCCGGATGTTCTCCGAGACCGCCGGCGGCTTGCGGAAAGGCACCTGGGCTACCTCCGCCGGCGCCAGGAAGCGCGCCGTCACCGGCCGGTTCTCGAAGACGATGCGGTTGGCCAGGTCCTCGGCGGCGCGCAGTTCCTCCGCTGGTATCGGCGCCCGGTCCAGGTCAATGGTGCTGGCATCCTCGCCGAGGTGAAAGGAGACGGTCTGTGCGCCGTTCACGCGCATGAACGCCTCGGAGAGGATATGCTGGCCGGTATGCTGTTGCATGTGGTCATGGCGGCGCTCCCAGTTCAGCCGGCCGATGACGTTCTCTTCCGCCAAGGGGCCGGCCAGGACATGGAGTACCTCGCCCGATGCCTCATCCAGCAGGACGTCCAGCACCGGTATATCGTTCAGCCAGCCCGTGTCATGGGGCTGGCCGCCGCCGGTCGGGTAGAAGGCGGTGCGGTCCAGCACCACCGCCGGCCGTCCGTCCAGTTCCAGCCGGCGCACCACCCGGGCCTCGAACTCCGTCAGATAGGCGTCCTCGTAATACAGTTTCACGGTCATGGCGCTGTCCCGGCTCATATCAGCAGGGTGACCAGCCAGACGCCCAGCGCGATGAAGAGCAGCGCGGTTGCCAGCTTGATGCGGGCGGTGTTGGTGTTCACGAAGCGCGCCAACTGCTCCGAAGTGGTGCCGAGGTAGGCCAGCACAAAGACGACGATGAGCGGTGTGATGAAGAGCAGGTTGTAAAGCAGGAGGTACATGAACGCTTTGGCGCGCATGGCCGGCACACCCATGACGAACAGGATGGTGGGCAGATAGACCTGGCCGGTGCAGGCCAGCTCGATAAGCGAGATAACGAAGCCGGTGGCGAAGGCGACGCCGGCGATGGCCTGAGCGGATGCGCTCTCGCGGATGACCTGGTTGATGCGCCGGCGCAACTGCAGGGGCAGGCGCAGTCGCATTTCTTCCAGCTTGCCGCGCCGCGCCTGGAGGTAGTCCATGAAGCTCAGCACTGCCAGCAGGAGACACAGCGCCGCCGTGATGCCGTACACCCATTTTCCCAAGGTGGTCAGGAAGGGGAGCCGCGTCAGCACCTGATACAGCCCCACACCGACCAGCAGGTAAGTCAGAAAGACACCCAGGGCGAAGTTGGCGCCGACCATCAGGATGTCGCGCCCCTTGCGTCCCACAAAGGCCAGGTAGGAAATGAAGAAGACCAACGTGGCAAAGGCACAGGGGTTCAGGCCGTCAATGAGGCCGGCCGCGGCCACGGTCAGCACGCCGAAGGATTTGAAGCGCTCGATGATGCGCGATTGGGCGTTGGGGGCCTCCTGCTCCCAATTCTCCCAGGTCACCTCGGCACCGCTTGCCTGGTATTTCTGGATCAGGGCCTCGATTTTGGCGGTGCTGACGTCCCCTCCCACCAGGTAGTCCTGTCCGACGAATATCGCCGGCGCGGTGAGCCGGAAGCGCTCGGGCACGTTGTACTTAGTGCACAGCCATTCGTTGAGCGCGGCGTACTCGTTGATGTCAAAGAGCGAGACCTCGAGGTTGGGATATTTGCTCTTCAGGTAGTTGATCTCGTATTGGGCGCGGTCGCACTCCTGACAGCCGGCCTTGGAAAAGTAGGCCATGTGAATGGTCTTGTTCGATGCGCTGGCCGGCTGGGGCGTGCCGGTTGGCGGAGCGGTGCTGGCCGCCGGCGGCGGCGTGATGGTGCCCTGCGGCGGCTCGAAGTACATCGGGTCAATGGGCCAGGGGGCGCCGCCCTGCGCCAGATACTCGTCAATCAGTTCCTCCAGGGAACTCTCGATGACGTTGGCGTCGGGGAGCAGATAGCGCCCGACGATCATCAGCGGGATATAGCCGCGCTGGTTTTCCGGCATGCCGGCCTTCTCCTCAATGGCCAGCTCCAGGGCGAAATAATAGGGATTGGTGACATCGAATTCCCGCACCACCACCTTCTCGCCGTACTTCTCATAAATCTTGGGCATGAAATCGGCGCGGATATGTTCGCAGTGGGGGCAGGTGGGCGAGAAGAAGAGCATGATATGCACCGCGCCGGGGACACTGCCGGCGGGATGCGGGGTCACTGTCGGGATCATGCGCAAGGTGGGGCGGGCGGCCGGCGTGGCGGGCGTGGGGGTGGGCGCCGGTGTGGGGAACTGGGCACCGCCGGCATCCAGGAGCCGCTGGACCGTATCCGCCAACTTGGCCTGCATTTCCTCCTTGCCCAGGAGCACGGTATCTCCCAGGAACGCCTCCGGAATGGTGGCCTTGTCGGCGCTAATGCCGTAGGTGCTTTCCAGCGCCTGGAGGAGCTGATACGTGCCGGCGTCACTGATGTCCATCAGCCGCACTTCCAGCGAAGTGCCGAATCGCTCCTGAAGCGCCGGCAGGAGATTCTTCACAACTTCCTGGCAGTCCGGGCAGTCCGGCGAGTGGAAGAGATACATCTGCACCACCGGCGCCTGTGCCGTGACCAGCGTGGTAAACAGTATGACGGCCAGCAGAAGGCCGGCCAGAATACCTCTCCAGGGATAACGGCGCTGTGTCAACGCGGTCAACCTCCTCCGCAAGGTTAATGTCAACTGCGACCGCAGTACGGCTCATTATAGCATAATTTGGGCCAGCCGGCGAAATGGGCCGAAAATCATCACCGTTTTGGTACGCTTTGCATCCCCTGACCCTCAGGTGATCGCCATCTGGGGGATGGCCATCGCCGTCCCCGGCTCATGCCTGGCGCAGGGCGCGTGCCACGTCAAACGGATCGGTGCTGACCACGCTGGCGGCGTACAGCTCCATGGAGCCGATGTCAGCGGTGCGGCTATACAGCGGGCCGCGATCCACCACCCGCACGATGGTGGGAAAGCCCTCCCAATCCTCGCTCACGCCGTCGATCGGGCGCCAGTACAGCGCCAGACTGAAGCTCTGGGCGCCCAGCCGGCCTACCAGCGTTTCCAGTGCCCGGTAGACCGCCTGCCGGAAGGGGATGTGCGGGCGCTCCCCGATGACCAGCATCTCCTTCTCCTTCACCGGGGTCAGGTGTGCCAGGATGACCGCTCCCGGCATATCTACTGCCAGTCCCAGCGCACGGTGCACAGCGATGAGGTCATCGAAATAGTTCGTGCCGTGGCCCAGTTGATAGAGCTGAGCGGCGCGGCGCCAGTGCTCGACCTTCGGATAGTGCATGTCCCGGGTCAGGGTCATCTGCGCGTGGCCGTGGAGGATGGAGGCGCCGGCTTTCCACAGGCAGTTCCACAGGAAGAAGAAATAGCGCGCGCCGCGATCGGCGTTATGCGCCTCTTTGGCCCAGCGCAGAGCCACATCGAAGTAGTCAATCACCTGCTCCTCGCTGAAGCGCAGGGGATGATGTTCCTGGAAGACCACCACGCCGTGGAAGCCATCGCATTTGGCCACATTGCTGGCCGTCAGGGCGTACTTTCCGCGCACCCGGCCGAAGACGTCCGCCGGCGTCTGGTTCTCTGGATCGCAGAACATGTCGCCCTGGGCGGAAAGGATGTCCTCCTCCAGCCGGGCCGGGTCTGTCGGCAGAGGCCGGCGCCCCCGCAGGGGGTTGAACAGGGTGCCCTCCAGGGTGATGCGGTTGGTCACCCGGAGGACCGGTTGCTCCTGCACCTCTTCTAGCGAGCCGAAGTTGGCCTTCACCCATTCCCGCATGGCCGGCGGGATGCGGAGCCGGCCCACCGCTTTGCTGACCAGGAAGATGCGCTCGAAGCGCCGGCGCTCCTCCGCCGGGAGCTGAGCGGTCAGTTCATCCAGTTCCATGATGTGAGGGACCACGGTGCGGTTCATTGTACCACCCTTGCGCTCGCAAAACGGCCTCCCGCAGATCATAACTTGCGGGAGGAGAGGTTGATGATTCGTTCTCCATGGGTTCGAACCCGATGGTTGGGAGCGACTATAGCACAGCCGGCGGCTTCCGGCAAACGAAAAGGGAGGTGGGTGAGAACTCTCGTTGGCGGAATAAGTCTGCCTCTGCGGTCGTTGCCGGCCAGCAGGGAAATGGTACAATCTGCAGAGCCTGTCGGATCCGAACGCGCCTTGTATGCTACCTGGAAGCTCATCGAATGGAAAATGATAAAGTGCTTCCTGTCATCTTCGCTATGACGCCAGAAGAGCTATATTGTTGGCCCGATGATGCCTTGGCGGCCGGCGGCGATTGTGTCCGTCAGGGTACGCGGGTCTGGCGGGTAGATAGTCCCCCTGTGGTCCCCCCGCATGCAGGGGGACAGGAGGCCGATAAGTCGCAAGGTGCGGGGAATGGTGAAGAATGGTATCCCTCCCCGCATGCGGGGAGGGTCAGGGAGGGGCTATTCCTCGTTCGAATCGAAGATATCAATGCCCTTCGTGACCGAGGTGTGCACAGTCCAGGGGCGCTGGTGGCAAACGGGCGGCGATGCGTGAAAAAAGCCTCCCGCCGGCCAGCCGGCGGGAGGCACGCAACCTACCACAAACCCAGCGCCCCAATTATGGGTTCGTGGTCGTCACATCCACCGGCGCAAACTCCACATAGGCCGTACAGCGGCCGTCCAACCGCACCTGGATGCTGGTGCCCAGCCCCTCCGGTGTCACAGTGTAGGTGCCCTGGTTGAAGGGCGCGAACTCCACCGCGTACTCGCCATACTCCGGCTTGGTGCCGGTCAGGCCGACCGTCTGCCAGCCCTCGGTGGAAACCCGCACCGGCAGGCCCTTCTTGCCGATGACCGAGACCCGCAGGACCGAGCGGAACTCCCAGGTGTCCTGGTCCGTGCAGTTACTGCTGGTGATGCGGCCCACCCACTGCCGCGTGACCACCGGCGGGCGCGGGGTGGATACCGGCGTCGGCGTCGGGTACGGCGGCCAGGTGGGAGGATACGGCGCCGGCGGATAGACCTGGCCGGGGATCACCAGCACCTGGCCGGGGTAGATCAGCGATGGATTGGGCAGGTTGTTGGCCTGCACCAGCGCCCATACGCTGGTGCCGTAGCGCAGGGCGATGCGCGCCAGCGTGTCCCCCGGCTGGACCACGTAATAGGTGGCCGCCGGCATGCTGGGCGGCAGAGCCGTCCCGCTGGGGATGAGCAGTACCTGGCCGACGTAAATGTACCAGGAGTTGGCCAGGTTATTGGCCTGCATAATGGCCTCTACCGTGGTGCCGAAACGGTAGGCGATGGAGCTCAGCGTATCCCCCCACTGCACCACATAGCGCGTCATGGGAGCCGGCGGGGGTGGCGGAGGGGTTGGGGGCGTGCCGGCGGCGCCCGGGATCGTCAGAACCTGGCCGACGTAAATGAAATTGGGGTTGCTGAGGCCGTTGGCCAGCATGATCGCTTCCACGGTCGTGCCGAAGCGGTAGGCGATACTGCTCAGGGAATCCCCCCACTGCACCACGTAGGTGGTGCCGCCGGCCGGCGCCGGCGTGCCGGCCACCGGGATGATCAACGTCTGGCCCACATAAATATAATCCGGGTTGGCCAGCCCGTTGGCCTGCACGATCGCCCACACGCTGACGCCGTAGCGAGCCGCGATGCCTTCCAGCGTCTCGCCCCAGCGCACCACGTGCACCACCTGGCCGCTGGCTGCCGGCGCGCCCTGCACCGGCGCCACCATCCCCATCAGGACGGTCAGCACCAAGGCCAGGATGACCCACCTGCCCGCACGATATGTCATGGGCTATTCCTCCTCACATGCTTGAATGCCGGCGCGGAACCGGCCGGCAACGCACAGCGCCACAAAACCTAACATAATCTTACATCATGCCAGGGGCCGTGTCAAGGGGATTGGAGACTGGGTCTTACCCACTTTTGACAGTACGACGTCCTCCTGCTATTTGGTAGTTGCGAAACCAACCATAGAGCAGAGAGGGCGTCGTGACACTAACATACC
>JACIWP010000104.1 GCA_014360855.1 Anaerolineae bacterium | reverse complement strand
GCGGACACTGCCCGTCCAGCACACCGAGAAGCGCTCCGCCGGCACGCCCGGGACCGGGCTTCCAAGCCCCCAATCGTAATCAATCACCGTTTCCTGCCGGCGCGCCCTGGGTTCCCCCGCACAGGTCAAATTGTCGAAATAGGAAGCCTCTAATTCCATGGACGCCGCTTCTGCAGTGCTGGCCCCCGGGACAGGGGCCAGACTCAGCCAGGCCGGCTCCGTATCATCCGCCAGGTTATAGGTCAAGCGCATCACGTCGCGGCCGTCGCTGCGCATGATGAACAGTTCCCTGCCGTTCAACCCCTCTCCTCGTCCCGCATAGCCGACGAAGACCAGCCAGGAGCCATCCGGCGACCAGCGGGGCTGTTCCGCACCGCCGGCGAAATCCGTGAGCTGGCGCAAATTGCCGCCGGCCATATCCATGACATATATCTGGAACACGCCGGTGCGGTTAGAGACGAAAGCGATCTGGTCACCGACCGGTGAGCATGCCGGCTGCCAATCCACCGCCGGCGAGCTGGTCAAGGGTATGCGCCCTGAGCCGTCGGCGCTAGCGCGGATAATATCCCAGTTGCCGTCCTCTCTCACGCTGTACACCACGTAAGTCCCATCGTAGCTCCACGCGGGCTGGCCGGCCGCGGAGCGCTCCGTAGTCAGCGGCCGGGCATCCGTGCCATCTGCCCGCGCGGTCCAAATCTGGTCCGCACCGTCCCGGTCTGAGACATACGCCAGCCGCTGGCCATCCGGGGACCAGGCCGGCTGTTGGAGGTTGGCCATATCTTCCTGCCAGACGCGGGGATGCCGTTCTGCTCCGTCCAGCATCCACAGGCTGTGGTATTGGCCGGCCAAACGCTGGACAAACACCACTTGGCCGAACCGATTCACCGCCGGCTCTCGGCTGTCCCCCAATCCCGCAAACACTCGTTCGATGCCGGTGCCGTCCAGCCGCATGCGGTACAGCGCGTACGGACCATCGCGATTGCTGACGAACAACACTTCGCCATCCGGCACGACCAGCACAGTTCGCTCTGCAGTGGACACCATATCCCCTGCCGGCGTCAACCCACGCGCGCTGACGTGATGGAGGCCCGGCCAACCGGCAGTCCATTCGGCCTCCACATTCCAGGGGGAGTCATCCGCCGGCAGGGAGCGAGCGGCTACCTGGATAGGAGCGGAATCCACCCACAGCTCGATGCGGTACACGTCCGCTCCCCGGCACTCCGCTTGAATGGTGACGGAGCCGCCGGCGGTCACCACCGTTCCCTCCGCCGGCGCGGCCAGCACAATCTCCCGCCGAGGCGGAGGAGGGTGGAGCCGGCTGACTACCAGGTGAATGAGAATCCCGTACGCCCCGATCACTGCCGCGGCCAGTGCCCCCAGGATAAGCCACTGGTACAGCCGGAAGCCCGAGCGCAAGGTTTCTGTCCTGTTCTCCATGCCCCGCTCCTACCGATATCCCCGCAGGTTGGCCGACTCCAGGGAAAGCCGGCAGGCGCCGGCCTCCTGATCCAGGGATACAACACGCAGCCTGATGGTCACATCCTGCGCCACCGCGGCCGCAGAATCCTGCACCACGGCGCGCCAGGCAGTGCCCATGCCCTCCCCATCCGCCGGCATGACCTCCATGTTGCGCCACAGGGGCGTCTTGGTGCTCCCAGCACCCCCGCCCCATTCCCATCCATACTGCGCCAGACAGGGAGGAGCGGAAGCGCGCGGCGGCCTGTCCGTGTCCAGCCGCACGATCAGGTTCAGCGTGTACTGCGCGCCGGGCCGCAGTCCCTGGACGGGGAGCTGATACGACGCCGTTCCTCCCGCATCGGGCAGGAGCGGGGTATTCTCCGAGAGAAACTCCGCCGCTTCTCCCACGGCAACCTCCTGGCCGGCCCAGGCGACATGGCCGCCAGCGCCCCAGACCTCCGCGCGCAGATAATGCCGGCCGACGGTTTCCGGCCGCCAGATGAGGCGCGCATCCCGCGGTACAGGCCCGGCGCGTCCATCCAGCGCCGTCAGGATGTGGTCATCATCGTACAGCACGAGCGCCTGAACTTCGCTATCCCCATCCACGGTGACGCGTATAACGGTCTCGACGCCGGCCATCACGAAGGATGGCACACCTAACGAAGCCTGAGGCGGTTTGGGATGCTCCTCCTCCAGCACGCCGGGGCGATATGCCGCCAGGCGGGCGTCATCCAGGTACAGGCTGGCCGGCTGTTGGGAGAACTCGCGCCGGCGCCATAGGCGGACACATACCAGCCCTGCCTCCGCCGGCGCGGTGAAGCTGGTCTCCAGGGGAAGCCAATATTGGCCGGCCTCCTCTTCCTGGACCGCTGGCCAGGGGATGTCATGCCATACAGCGACCTTCCGCCAGGTCACGTCCTGCCCCCATGCGGCGCCCCACTGGGCGCGCACCGGGGCATCCAAGCGTTCAGAGGAGGAAGCCGTCAGCCGGCCGCGCAGTCCCAACATGTAGGTCTGTCCGGCGGCCAGTGTCACCGCCTGGCAAATGCCGGCGAACTGCGCCCCGCCCACCAGCGCCTCCTCCGCCGGCAAAAGCTGAATGCGCTGGGCGCTCTTGCCCTGCCATGACTGGCCCCGCCGGCCGGCATCCTCCCAAATGTACCATCCCCCGCCCCCGCTGTCGAACGCCGACCATTCCACAGCCGCTCCATGCGGAGAGAATCCCTCTTCAAACGAGCCGTTCCTCAGCAGTTGGGGGGAGGAAAGCAAGAGGGGCGCGGCCGGCGTTGCCAGGAATATCAGCAACAGCACAGCGGCGGCCGCTGTAACAAACAGGGCATAATTCCAGGAGGATAGGCGTCTGGTCACCAGAGACATGGATGGCTTCTCGCCGGCGGTTCAGGCATTCGTTCGGGGATATTATACCACAATTTATACAGCCGGGCGTTGGAACTGCCGGCCGCTCGTTTTGCTCCAGCTCCCTATGGGAATATAATCTATACTACTGTGCGGAGCTCCATGAGGTAGATAGGCATACACTCTTACATGACAGGAGAACGTCGAAGCCATGTCTCTGCATCCAGAAGGTTCTGCGGCTCCTCCTTTGTCCAGCGAGCGCCGGCTCGCCGGCGTCGCCCTGAAGTGGTGGGTGCTGGTTTCCGTGGGCATCGCCACATTCATGACCGCGCTGGACAGCAGTGTGGTCAACGCCGTGCTCCCCATCATCACACGCGACTTCCGATCCGACATGCTCATCACCAGTTGGGTGGTCACCGTTTTCCTATTAGTGCTGAGCGGATTACTGCTCACATTTGGCCGGCTGGGAGACCTGTACGGACACAAACGGGTGTTTGTCATCGGCTTCGTTATCTTTGTCATCGGGTCGGCCGCCTGCAGTTTCGCGCCCAGCGTCTGGGCGCTGATCGTCTCGCGCGCCTTCCAGGCTGTGGGAAGCGCCATCCTGGCTTCCAACGGGCCGGCGATCCTTACCACCACTTTCCCGCCCCAGCAGAGGGGACAGGCGCTTGGCATGCAGGCCACCATGACCTACCTCGGCCTGACCCTGGGGCCATCGCTGGGCGGATTCCTGACGGCGTTGTTCGGCTGGCGCTCCGTGTTCTTCATTAATATCCCTATCGGCCTGTTCGCACTGCTCATCGCCACACGGGTGATTCCCGCCGGCAGGGTCACCAACCACGCCGAGCGCTTCGACCCCCTTGGCGCCGGCGTCTTCATGATCGGCCTGGTGACCCTGCTCTTTGGGCTAAACCGCGGCCGGGATTGGGGCTGGCTCTCACCGCGCACCCTGGGATGCATCATTGCGGCCCTGGTACTGCTGGCGCTGTTCGTGCGCATCGAACGGCGCGTGCCCTATCCCATGCTGGACCTGGACCTGTTCCGCTCGCGGACCTTTACGGTTGCCACGGCCTCGGCCATCATCGTCTATATCTGTTTGTACAGCGTTTCCATTCTTATGCCTTTCTACCTTATCCAAGCGCGCGGGATGAGCCCTGACCACGCCGGCCTCATCCTCTCGGCCCAGGCGGTGGTCATGGCGGTATTGTCCCCGCTGACCGGCACGCTGTCCGATAAAATCGGCTCCTTCTGGCTCACCAGCGCCGGCCTGACGGTGCTGGCATTGAGCATGGCGCTGATTTCCCTGCTGGGTCCCCAGACCCCCCTCACCAGGGTGCCGCTCCTGCTGGGCATCCTGGGCATTGGCATGGGCCTGTTCACCACCCCCAACAATAACGCCCTGATGGGGTCCGCGCCGCGCCACCGCCAGGGAGTGGCCGGCGGCATCATGGCCTCGGCGCGCAACGTGGGCATGGTGCTGGGCATCGGCTTCAGCTCGGCCATCTTCTCGACGGTCGAGCTTCAGGCCCAGCGCGCCGGCGACCCGCTGGCCTTTTACCGCGGCTTCCACGTCACCTTCCTGGTGATGGCCGGCACAGCGCTGGTGGGGCTGTTCGTCTCCACCCGCCGGCGCTGGAACGGATAGCCGCATGGGGAATGCAAAAGGGGCCGGCAACATGCCGGCCCCTTTGTTATGCGGTAAAGGTCCTCATTCGTTGGCGCCGCGCCGCTGGATGCCCTCCAGATAGCCGATGGCGTTCGGCCCCAACTGCGCCGCATTCCCTTCGTCCGTATCCACATGCATTTCCAGCCGGAAGTTGGGGTGCACGCGCACGATGACATCGCCGAAGATCAGCTCGCGATCCCCCTCCACGCGCACCATCACCACGTCCTTATCTTTCAGCCCGAACAGCAGGGCATCTTCCGGCGACATATGGATATGGCGGTGGGCGATGATGACACCCTTATCCAGCTTCACCTCACCCTTCGGGCCGCGGATGATGAGGCCAGGTGTGCCTTCCAGGTCTCCCGACATGCGCACCGGGGCGTTGATGCCGAGCTGGAACTCCTCCGTGCGGGAGATCTCGACCTGGGTCTCGCCGCGCGGCGGCCCCAGCACGCGCACCCGCGGGATTTCGCGCCGCGGCCCCACCAGGGTAACCGTTTCTTCACAGGCGTATTGGCCGGGCTGGGATAATTCGAACGCCGGCGTCAGCGTATAGCCCTCCCCAAACAGCGCCTCCACATGTTCGGGCGAGAGGTGCACATGATGCGCAGAGACAGCGATGGGGATGGGGCGTTTTTGCCGGCGCATCATCTCGGAGATATCGCGATAGCCGAGCACGCGCAAGGTCTCGCGGGCGATCATACGGGCCGGGTTGCTGTGCACCACCAACACCTTGACCTTCGAATGGGGGTCGGAGATGTCATAGACCCCGTTGCGGCTGACATCCACTTGGCGGTTGCGCACCTCGTCAATGAGGATGCCGAGATGCCACAGGCCCTGGCACGCCAGGGCGCGGATGCCGGCGCTGTTCTCTCCAATGCCGCCGGTGAAGACCAGTGCATCCAGGCCGCCCAGCGCGGCAAAATAGGCCCCGATGTACTTGCGCACTCGATAGGCAAAGGCCTGCGCCGCCATCATAGCTCGGCGGTCGCCGCTGTTGGCCGCCGCCGCCACATCGCGCATATCCCCCGACGTCCCCGAAAGGGCTTTCAAGCCGCTCTCCATGTTCAGCATAGTCTCGATTTCGTCGGGACTCATGCCCTTGTGCTTCATAAGATAGGTGACCACGGCCGGGTCAATGTCCCCGGAGCGGGTGCACATGATGAGCCCCTCCAGCGGGGTCAGGCCCATGCTGGTATCGATTGAGCGGCCGTGGTCGATGGCGCAGATGGAGGAGCCGGTGCCCAGATGGCAGGTGATCATTTTCAGACGGGAGAAGGGGCGCTTCAGATAAGCGGCGGCCTGCAGGCCGGCGTACTGGTGGGACAGGCCGTGGAACCCATAGCGCCGGATTTTGTGCTCGGTGTACAGTTCCTCGGGGATGGCGTAGCGGAACGCATATTCCGGCATGGTCTGATGGAACGCCGTGTCGAAGGCCGCCACATGCGGCACCTCGGGCAGGAGCTCCATCGCCACCTCAATGCCGAGGATGTTCCAGATATTATGAATCGGCGCCAGGTAAGAGGCCTTGCGGATGTCCTCCAGCACCTGCTGGTCAATAATCACCGCATTGCTGTACTTCTCGCCGCCGTGCACCACGCGGTGACCGACCGCGCTGATCTCCCGCTTGTCCTTTATGACCCCCACCTCGGGATCCATCAGCAGTTCCAACGCCTTCTCGATGATCTGGCGGTGATCCAGCCCTTTCACCGAGAGCGTTTTCTGTCCCTTGCCGGTAACATGATACAGGGTGGCGCCGTCCTGGCCAATGTTCTCAACCAGGCCTTCTACGTTGTTCAGCTCGTTGGCGGTATCGAAGAGGTGGTACTTTAGCGAGCTGTGGCGCACATTCAGCACCAGGATCTTGGTCGGGCGCGCGGAGATGAGTTTGAGGCCGTAGGGGTCATCGGGGTCCTGGCCGGACTGCGCCAGTTCTTCGCGCTCGAGCCGGTCCCGCTCGATGATGGCAGTGCGGCGCGCCAGGGACTGGGAGAAAATGCGCATTGCCTTCGGGTCGCCCGTCACCCACATCTCAAAGACGACGGCCGGGATCAGCAGGGCGCGGGTCGGACGAATAGCGATCAGGTTGAAAGTGTTGGGTTCGTTGGTGAGGAGAGATATCTCGCCGAAGAAATCGCCGGCATTCAGCACCTCCAAACAGCGCGGTTCCCCCCAGCTTGCCGGCGTGCGCATCTCCGCCTGCCCTTCAATGATGATGCCGAGAAAGGTCGAGGGCTGGCCGAAGGTGATCATCGCCTCATCGGGGGCATAGATCGCCTCTTCCGCATGCTTTTGGATGATACCGAGGATCTCCGGCGAGGCCTCCCGCAGGATCGGGATCTTTTGAAGTTCTTCAAGGCTGGGCATGGACGATACCCTCCATGATTGTAGCTTCTTTCACAACTTCGTGCAAAATTTCACAGCTATTGTACCACGGGTGTAGCGAATTGTCCAAAAATGTGACAGGGAGATTTCCCCGCCGGCGCCCAATTTGCCGGCGACCACGTCAGGTTATATAATATTTTGTCGCGCAAAACTTCAGGCGATGCCGAAAAGGCGCAGGATATGGCCGGCTTCAAACTGGTCTCAGACTTCCAACCTACCGGCGATCAACCCCAGGCCATCGAAAAGCTGGTCGAGGGGATTCGCAAAGGGTATAAGCATCAGACCCTGCTGGGCGCCACCGGCACGGGCAAGACCTACGTCATGGCCCAGGTCATCGCGCGCGTCAACCGCCCGACGCTGGTCATCGCCCACAACAAGACCCTGGCCGCTCAGCTCTATGCGGAGTTTCGCGAGTTCTTCCCGCATAACGCCGTCGAATACTTCGTCAGCTACTACGACTACTATCAGCCCGAGGCCTACGTGCCGCAGACCGATACGTACATCGAGAAAGATGCTTCCATCAACGAGGAGATTGACCGCTTGCGGCTGGCGGCGACCTCGGCGCTGATGAGCCGGCGTGATGTGCTCATCGTCGCCTCCGTCTCCTGCATCTACAGCCTGGGAGACCCCCAGGAGTACGGCCGCGGGGTACTGCAGATCCGCCGCGGCGAAACGCGCCGGCGCGAGAAGCTCCTGCGCCACCTGGTGGATATCTTCTACGAACGCAATGAATACTACCTGGCGCCCGGTAAATTCCGCGTGCGCGGCGATACCATCGAGGTCCAGCCGGCCTACGAGGATATCGCCTACCGCATCGAGCTGTGGGGCGATGAGGTGGAACGCATCACCGAGATTGACCCGCTGACAGGCGAGATCCTCGGCAATCCCGATCAGATCGAGATATTCCCGGCCAAACACTTCGTCACCCCACAGGACAAACTGCAGGAAGCGTTGGAAGAAATCGAACAGGAACTGGAACAGCGGCTGGCGGAACTGCGCGCCCAGGGCAAATTACTGGAGGCACAGCGCCTGGAACAGCGCACCCGCTATGACCTGGAGATGCTGCGCGAGGTGGGCTACTGCCACGGTATCGAGAACTATTCCCGTCCGCTCAGCCGGCGTCCCCCTGGAAGCCGGCCGTGGACCCTGCTCGATTATTTCCCGGATGACTTCCTGACCATCATCGACGAATCGCATATGACCATCCCCCAGCTCCATGGGATGTATCACGGCGACCGCTCGCGCAAGCAGACCTTGGTGGACTACGGCTTTCGTCTGCCCTCGGCGCTGGATAACCGGCCGCTTACCTTCGAGGAATTCGAGGAGAGCGTCGGCCAGGTCATCTATGCCTCCGCCACGCCGGGGCCGTATGAGCGCGAGCACTCCCAGCAGATCGTCGAACAGATCATCCGCCCCACCGGCCTGGTGGACCCTCAGGTCATCGTCAAGCCCACCAAAGGCCAGGTGGACGACCTGGTGGAGGAAATCAAGAAGCGGGTAGCCGTCGGCGAGCGCGTGCTGGTCACCACCCTGACCAAGCGCATGGCCGAGGACCTTTCCGCCTATCTGGCAGAGCTGGGCATCAAAGTGCACTACCTGCATTCGGAGATCCATACCATCGAACGGGTGGACATCCTGCGCAAGCTCCGCCAGGGATATTACGATGTGGTGGTGGGCATCAACCTCTTGCGGGAAGGGCTGGACCTGCCGGAGGTCTCGCTGGTGGCCATCCTGGATGCCGATAAAGAGGGCTTCCTGCGCTCCGAGCAGGCCCTCATCCAGACCATCGGACGGGCCGCCCGGCATGTCCACGGCACCGCCATCATGTACGCCGACACCATCACTGAATCCATGCGGCGGGCCATCGAGGAAACGGAGCGCCGGCGCGCCATCCAAATGCGCTATAACGAGGAACACGGCATCGTCCCTACCAGCATCGTCAAGGAGATACGTGACCTCACCGAGCGCGTGCGCATGGTGGCGGAGGAGCGGCCGGCCTACGGCGTGCGGCCCGAAACCATGCCGCAGGAGGAGCTGAGGCACTGGATCGCCCAGCTCGAAGGGCAAATGAAGGAAGCCGCCGCCAATCTGGAGTTCGAGAAGGCCGCCATGCTGCGCGACCAGATCCTGGAACTGCGCCAACAGCTCGACGCCCTGGACGAGCGCCCGGAATGGGAGCGCTACCGTCAACGGCGTGTGCGAGAGCCGGCCCGATGAGCGAAACATCCACCCTCCTTCCATCATATATAGCCCTGCACCGCTCGGGTGAGCTTCGCCGGCGCGCCGAACAGGCCGTGGCCGGCCTGCGACACTGCTCCCTCTGCCCGCGGCACTGCGGCGTCAACCGCCTGGAGGGGCAGGTGGGATTCTGCCGCGCCGGCGCGCAGCCAGTGGTGGCAAGCTGGAACCTCCATCCCTGGGAAGAGCCGCCCATCAGCGGCACGCGCGGTTCCGGCACCATCTTCTTCTCCTACTGCACGGCCCGCTGTATCTTTTGCCAGAATTACCCCATCAGCCAGCTTGGAGTGGGCCGGCAGTACACCACCCGCCAGTTGGCCGACATGATGTTGGAACTGCAGGAGCGCGGCGCCCACAACATCAACCTGGTAACACCTACCCACTTCGTGCCCCAGTTCCTGGAAGCGCTGGAGCTGGCCGCCGGCGACGGCCTGACCCTGCCCATTGTCTACAACACCAGCGGCTATGAGACGGTGGAAACCCTGCGCCTACTGGATGGTGTGGTGGATATCTATCTGCCCGATGCCAAATATGCCGATGACGACGTGGCGCGCGCTGTATCATCGTTCGCCGGCTATGTGAGCGCCAACCGCGCCGCTCTGCAAGAGATATTTCGACAGGTGGGGGATGCGCTCATCCTGGACGAGAACGGCCTTCTGCGGCGCGGCATGATCATCCGTCATATGATCCTGCCGGCGGGCCTCTCCCAAAGCACGCAGGTGTTCCGCTGGATCGCAGAGCACCTTTCCCCCCATGTGTACGTCAGCGTCATGAACCAGTATTTCCCCGCCTACAAGGCGCTGGACCATCCCCTGCTGGGGCGCAAGATCACCGAGGAAGAATACGCCGAGGCCATTGACGCCTTCTTCGACGCCGGCCTGCACAACGGCTGGATGCAGGAATGCGAGCTGGATGATGCCGCCTGAGCCGGACAATAACGTGA
>JACIWP010000103.1 GCA_014360855.1 Anaerolineae bacterium | reverse complement strand
CGCAACTGCCATCCATCTGCAGGCAGGCTTCCAGGTCTGCGCGCAGGGCATGGCGGATTTCGACGTTCAACGCGACCCTCCTGTGACAAACGCCTTGGCCCCAGAAACGCGGTTCGGCCCGCCGGCGGGACCATCATCTCGATTGTAGCATCAGCGCCGTCATTTGACAAGCAAAACACCTTCCCATAACGTGTGGAGGAAACAAACGGCTCCCCAGGCATGGTATATGCCTGGGGAGCCAGGAGGAGACGTACGAGAGAGGGGGTTTACTGCGCTGGCGTGCTGTTCCAGCGGCTCCCGTAGAGGTCGCAGACCCCATCGCCATCCGCATCCACGAAGCCGGCGCCGACTCCCATGCGGCCGCCCCCGCGGCCCTGCCGGCCAGCGGCGTTACCGCCGGCGGTACCGCCCACACATGGCCCTGCCAGTGTGCCCGACTCCAGCCGGGAAGTGATGTTCTGGCGCATGTTGTCCAGCATCAGGTCCGCCTGCTCCTGGGTAATGCGGCCGGCGGCCACGGCTTCGTCCAGACGCTCAGCCCGGATAGCCAGCACAGCGTTGACGAGCTGATCTGTAGAGATACCCTTCTCGCTGGCGATATCCAGCAGGCTCTTGCCCTCGCGCACCTGGGCGGCGATTTCCGTGGGAGAGACGCCCAGCAGGTCGGCCAGAGCGCTCACCAGACTGCCGTTGTTGCCGCCCCAGCGCATGGCGGCTCCGAAGCCGCCGCAGTAGCCGGCAGTGCCGGCTGTCTGCCCGGCCGGCCCCTGCGCCAGCGCCGCGCCGGCGCCCACCAGCAGGGCCAGCACCACCAGCACCACTGCTCCTAACACCATCCATTTCCGAGACATTGAAACACCTCCTGTTGTGATATTGCTGTTATTTGGAACAACCCCGTTCGGTTGTTCGGCTTTATTATGCTCGCGAGTTGTGAAAAAGATGTGAAGAGCGTGCGCAGGGATTATGGAGGAATATCATGCACCGCAGGAAGATGGGGCTGGTAACCGCAAAACCTGTCTGCGCCGGCCGGCCCTATGACGCCGGCGTACGCGCACTGAGGTTATCTGGCCACTGACATCCGGGGCATACGCGTGCTGACCAGAATCTCCCGTTGTGTTCTCATCGGACTGGAGGGCACCAACCATGGAGGTGGAAGTGGGCATCCATGGTGCGGATTTTTGTGTCACTTGCGCGAAGCGGCCGGCTCGTATACACTGTAATGGAATCCCTGAGAATCGGCGCCGGCCGGCGCAAGGATGTATGTTCAGCGATACCGATCGACTGCCAAAGGTTCTCAAACTGTATTTGGAGCTCAGCCAGTATCCCATCCTGGCGAGCCGCATCCGACAGCGGATGCGCGAGGAGATCTTCTCGCGCGGCATCATCTCGCGCGAGCAGTTCGAACGTGAGGTGAGGGAAAAGGCCATCCAGTCCCAGCGCCGCGAGGGATTGATGGACCCGGTCGTCGAGGAGCCCAGCGATGTCTGGGCCGAGCGCGTGTCGCGCGTCCGCGATACCCTGACCGACTTCTACTTCGCCTACAACCTGCCCCATGAGCTGTTCGAGCGCATCGTGCAGGAGGTGCTGGCCGACCGCGTCCCGCGCGAGGATATTATCCTTTCCTTCAACCCCGAGCTGGCGCCCTGGGACATGCTCTTTGCCCAGGCGGAGCAGTACGAGAGCTTCCCGCCGGAGAAGCGCGCCAAGGTACAGCACCACCTGAAGGAAATCATCGTCGTGCTCATCAAGAGCATGATCAGCGATCAGCTCGCTTTTGTCAGCCTGGCAAAGGAGTACTTCACCATCCAGGACCTGAAGGAGATCCGCCGGCGGCGCATCGGGCGCGGCAAGATCGGCGGTAAAGCCGCCGGCCTCCTGCTGGCCTGGAAGATCCTGCAGAGCGAGGCGGACAATGCCGGCTTCGACATCCGGCCGTACCTGGCCATGCCCGAGTCCTACTTCATCGGGGCGGATGTCTTCTACGATTTCCTGTCCATCAACCACCTCTACGATCTGCTCAACCAGAAGTACAAGACGCGGGAGCAGATCGAGGCCACTTACTCGCAGGTCAAGGAGCATTACGCCCGCGGCAAGTTCCCCGAGGACATTGTCGAGCAGATCGCGCTCCTGCTGGAGGAGCTGAACCACGCGCCCATCATCGTGCGCTCTTCCAGCCTGCTGGAGGACAACTTCCGCACCTCATTCGCCGGCAAATACGACAGCGTCTTCTGCCCCAATCAGGGCTCCCGCAAGGAGAACCTGGAAGCAGTGCTCTCCGCCATCCGCCACATCTACTCCTGCGTGGCGCGCCCTGAAGTGCTGGTCTACCGCCAGCGCATGGGCCTGATTGATTACGACGAGCGCATGGCCATCCTGCTCCAGAAGGTCGAAGGGGAACAACACGGCCGCTACTTCTACCCCACTCTGGCCGGCGTCGGCTTCAGCCGCAACCCCTTCCGCTGGAACCGCCGCATCCGCCGCGAGGACGGCTTCCTGCGCATCGTCTTCGGCATGGGCACCCGCGCTGTCGAACGCGTCGCCAACGACTACGCCCGCATGGTGGCGCTCAGCCATCCCGAGCTTCGGCCGGAAAGCAACGTCCGCGAGATCCGCTGGTATTCCCAGCGCTACGCGGATGTCATTGATCTGGAGGACAATACCTTCAAGACCCTGCCGGTGAGCGAGGTGCTGTCCGAGGATATCACGGGCATCGAACTGCTGGCATCGGTGGACCGTGGGGATTATTTCGAGCCGCTGACCGCCGGCGCCTTCGATAAAGATAAGCTGGTGCTGACTTTCGACGGCCTGCTGAAGAACCGCGATTTCGTCAACTTGATGAAGACGGTGCTGAAGCGGCTGGAAGCGGTGTACAACTTCCCCATTGACATCGAGTTCACCGTGGAGATCCGGCGCAGTTGGCCAAAGCCTGAGTTCTGCCTCCACCTCCTGCAGTGCCGGCCGCAGGCCTACGCCGCGGCACAGCGCTTCCCCCTGCCCACCGATGTGCCGGATGAGGACAAGATCTTCTCGGCCAACCGGCTGGTGCCCCACGGCCTGGTGCAGCGCATCCGCTACATCGTGTATGTGGACCCGGAGAAGTACGCTCAGATCACCGACCCGCATTACAAGACGGAGCTGGCGCGTCTGATCGGCCGGCTGAACAAGGCGCTGGAGGGCCAGCGCTTCATCCTCATGGGGCCGGGCCGCTGGGGCTCCTCCAACATTGACCTGGGCGTCAAAGTGAGCTATGCCGAGATTTACAACACGAGCATGCTCATCGAGATCGCCCATTCCCACGACGGACAGCCGGTGGAGGTCTCCTACGGCACGCACTTCTTCCAGGACCTGGTGGAGGCGCAGATTTACCCGCTCCCCCTCTACCCGGACGATCCGGACACCATCTTCCGCGAGGAATTTTTCACGCAGTCGCCCAACGTGCTGACCGAGATCCTGCCCGACGCCGGCAAGTTCGCCGAGGTCGTGCGGGTGATTGACGTGCCGGCAGTCGCCGACGGCCGACTGCTGGAAGTGGTGATGAACAGCGACGCCGACGAGGCCTTCGGTTATTTGCGCACCTACGAGGGGGAAGAAGAGGCCTGACGGCTGGCCGGCGCTTATCCTCCTCGGCGGCGGGCAGGAGGCGCCCTCTGCACACGCTTTGGTTTCTCCTGGGAGGATGGATCGCCGGCCTGTGGGTGGGTGAACAGGGCTGGCTGGCGCCGGCATGGTGGCTGGCCGGCGCGGCGGCCTGTGCCCTCCTGACGATCCTCCTGCGCCGGCGTTCCCCCCTGCGGCGCTGGCCCCTGTTCGTCCTGGCGCTCTGCCTGGGCGCCCTGCGCATGCTCCCCCTTCACCCGGCCCTTGATGAAAACAGCCTTTCGCGCTTCAACGACGCCGGCGAATTCGGGATACGCGGCGTCGTGGTCGAACCGCCGCGGCTTTCCGGCACCACCCAACGCCTGCATGTGCGCGCCGAGCACCTGGCCGGCTTGGGCCTGGACCAGGAGGTGCACGGGGATATTGAGGTCATCCTGCCGGCCCTGCCGGCCTATCGCTACGGCGATGAGCTTCTGCTGACCGGCCGGCTCAGCACCCCCGCGCGCTTGGGGACTTTTGACTATCGGGCCTATCTGGCGCGCCGCGGCATTTACTCCCTGATGCGCTATCCCCGCGTCCTGCTCCTGCGCTCTGACCAGGGCCATCCCCTGATGGCGGCGGTCTATTCCCTGAAGGACCGCCTGCGCGGCATCATCGAGCGCATCTGGCCGGCGCCGTACGCCGGCCTGCTCTCCGCCATGCTCCTGGGCGATGAGCGCGGCATCCCCGGCTGGCTGGAGGATGCCCTGCGCGCCTCCGGCACCTCCCACATCGTGGTCATCTCGGGGTGGAACATCACCCTGCTGGCCGCGCTGGTCACCGCACTGCTGACGCCGGCGCTGGGCCGGCGGCGCGCCATGGCCGCCGCGCTGGCGGCCGTGGCCGGCTACACCGTGCTGGTCGGCTTTGACCCGCCGGTGGTGCGGGCGGCTATCATGGGTGGCCTGACCCTCTTCGCCCTGCTGACCGGCCGGCGGTCCACCGCCCTGCGCGGCCTCTCCATCGCCGCCCTGCTCATGACCATCATCCAGCCCTATGTCCTCTGGCACCTGGGGTTCCAGCTCTCCTTTGCCGCCACGCTGGGGTTAATCACCCTGTATCCCCTGCTGTGGAAAGGCTGGCAGGCCCTGCGCGAGAAAGTGGGCTGGGCCGGCCGGCGCTCCCCGTTCCAGGCGTTGGAAGAGATCGTGCTGGTGACCCTGGCGGCGCAGGCCTGGACGCTCCCCATCCTGCTGTTTCAGACCGGCCAGCTTTCCCTGGCAACCCTGCCGGCCAATGTGCTGGTACTGCCGGCACAGCCGCCGCTGTTGGGCCTGGGAGCGCTGGCTGTGCTGGCCGGCGCGCTGTGGATGCCGCTGGGACAGGCCCTGGGCTGGCTGGCCTGGCCCTTCGCGGCCTATACCGTCTGGCTCGTCGAGAAGATGGCCGGCCTGCCCTGGGCGCAGGTCACCGTGCCGCCCTTCACGCCGGCCCTGCTCCTCCTGTACTATGCACTGCTGATAGGCCTGACCGTGTGGGGAGGACTGCCGGCGGAGCGGCGCCAGGAGCTGTGGCAGTACGGGCGCCGGCATCTGCCGGCCTATGCCGGCCTCTCCGCCCTGGGACTTGGCGCAGTGCTCGTATGGAGCGCGGTATTCAGCCTGCCGGACGGCTACCTGCATGTCTATTTCTTGGATGTGGGGCAGGGACATGCCAGCCTCATTGTCACGCCGGCCGGCCATCAGGTGCTGATTGACGGCGGGCCGGACGGCACGCTGACGCTCTCTCATCTGGGCCGGCATATGCCCTTCTGGGACCGAGAGCTGGACGCGGTCATCGCCACACACCCGGACTCCGACCATGTCAATGGTCTCTTTGCCGTGCTGGAGCATTATCGGGTGCGGGAAGTCCTGGGTGCCGGCTTCGTGGAAGGGGCGGACGTCACCCGCCGCTGGGTAGAAGCGGTCGAAAGGGCGGGCGCGGAAAGAGCGCCGGCGGTTGTTGGCGCCCAGCTTCGTCTGCCAGATGAGGGCCTCATGTTGGAGGTCCTGCATCCGCCGGCATCCTGCCCGGAGGTGCTGGCCGACAACGACTGCTCCGCCGTCGTGCGGCTGTCCTACGGCCGCCTGCGCATCCTCTTCATGGGAGATGTGGAGCGCCAGGGGGAGGAGCTCCTGCTGGACAGCGGCGCAGACCTGGGGGCGGCGGTGCTCCAGGTGGCCCATCACGGCTCTGCCGCCGGCACAACCGACCGGCTCCTGACCGCCGTGTCGCCGGCGGTGGCGGTCATTTCCGCCGGCGCCGGCAATTCCTTCGGTCATCCGGCTCAGGCCGTCCTGCGCCGGCTGGCGGCGCACGGGGCGGCTGTTTGGCGCACGGACCAGCAGGGGACGATCGAGGTCATCAGCGACGGCGAGCGTGTATGGGTGCGCGGCCGGCGGTGAGCCGGCGTTTTCCGGCGGGACTTGACAGCCTCCCCGAAATGTGGTATATTGAAAGTGGTCAGACCATAAGATCATGTTCCACTGGTCAGAGCGATTTCGACGCCATCGTCCAGCGTCTCCTCTGCGCGTCGGCATCGTGTTTTAGGTCTGGTGCCCCGTAGCCGGATAAGTGGGTCATCCCGCGAGCAGGAGGGTAAGGAGGTGATGCCGGCCTATGGTGGATTACCCCTTCACTGCGTAGCTGGCAGGTTGGGATTGGCCATCCCCGCTGTTGGCTGAACGTGTCGCTACTCCGAAGATGCCGTTCCGCTTGGACTCGCGAAAGGAGGACGGAGAATGCGAGGCAAATGGTTGTGGATTATCCCCGTTGTCGGCGTGGCACTGCTGGCCCTGAGCCTCTTCATCGCCGCATGTGCGCCGGCCACCCCACAAATCGTCGAGGTCACCAAAGAGGTGGTCGTCGAAAAAGAGGTGGTCAAGACGGTGGTGGTGGAGAAAGAGGTGCCCGTCCTCGTCACACCCACGCCGGAGGTGAAGAAGCCGGTGAAGATCGAACTCTGGGTGGACCCCCGCTTTGACCCGCAGACCGCGAAGGGCCATCCGGAGCTGAAGACAGCCCTGGATTACGAGAAGATGGTGGCGGACGATTACATCAAGGATAACCCCCATGTCTCGGTGGAAATCCAGGTGCTGGACTGGGCGGACCTGCCCAAGAAGGTGCCGGTGGCCATCGCCGGCGGCGTTCCGCCTGACATCCTGCGCGACTATCTTGGCCGCACCTCCACCTACGCCTATGAGGGTGTCACCGTCAACCTGGAGGAGGTCGTGCCGAAAGAGGAACTGGAAGACTTCATACCAGGCCTGTTGGAGCTGTACACCATCAACGGGCATCTGCACGGCCTGCCCATCTTCTACTGGGTGCAGAACATGATCGTCAATGCCGCGCCCTTTGAGAAGGCCGGCCTGCTGGACATGCTGCCCCTGGATGACCATGATTGGACCTTCGACGAGTTCTATGCCGCGGCCAAGGCTATCAAAGAGGCCAACGTGGGCGTCGAGTATCCGATGGTCATGCAGGTGGCCTCTGAGCAGGGCGACTATGCGGTGCATGCCTTCATCTGGGGCGCCGGCTCCAACACCTGGCGCGACGACTGCCAGGGGCTGGACCTGGACAACCCGCAGGCGCTGGCCGCCATGGAGTTCCTCAACAAGCTGTACAAGGAGGGCCTGATCAACCCCGACGTCACCACCGCCGGCTGGCAGGACGTGAACAACCTCTTCTATGCTGGCAAGGGCGTCTTCATGGGCGGCGGCATCTCGACGGTGAACGTCTCCATCCCGCAGGCCCAGAAAGAAGGCAAGGTGACGGGCCCCATGGATGCTCGCATGACCCTCTATCCGCATCTTGGGGACAAGCCGGCCGGCCTGCCGGTTGGCCCCACCGGCCTGGTCATGTTCCAGAAAGAAGGCCGCTCCGATTATGAACTGCAGGAGATCACCAAGTTCCTCATCCACCTGAGCAGTGAGAAGTGGCAGCGCGACTACTGCATCTCCAGCGGTCAGTTCCCCACCCGCTACTCGGTGGGCGCGCCGCTCGCCGGCGACCCGAACTACGAGCTCACGCTCGAGTGGATTAAGAAGTACGGCGTGGTCTCCATGGGCCTGAACTGCCCGCACTACGCTGAGGTGCGCACCGCCTTGCCGGCCTTCTTCCAGGCCATGTTCTTGGGCAAGATGACGCCGCAGGAAGCCATTGACGGCATGATGAAGGCCTCCAAGGACATCTTCGGCCAATAAGGGCCCACGCTCGACATGGTTCTGGGGGCGTACTCCGCCCCCAGAACCATCTCTGCAGATAGTACGGGAGGTGAGATGACCGTTTTGGCCGCTTATCCAGAGCGCCGGCGCACCTGGTGGCAGAAGATATGGGATGCGCGCGCCGCCTACCTGTTCATCCTGCCGGCGTATATCCCCTTCATTGTCTTCGTGTTGTACCCGCTCATAAACGGCCTGCGCCTGAGCTTTTACGAGGCCGGCGTGAACAAGGCCAAATGGCGCTTCATCGGCTTCGACAACTTCGTGCGCCTCTTTACCCGGGATGACGTCTTCATCATCGCACTGAAGAACACCTTCTTGTTCGTGCTCATCGTGGTGCCGGTAGTGGTGGTTATCTCCATCTTTCTGGCGGTGATCGTCTTTCCCCTGCCGCGCGCCGCGCAGTCCTTTGTCCGCATGTCCTTTTACATGCCCGTCGTCTCCGGCGGCGTGGTGCTGGCCATGGTCTGGATCTGGATCTTCAACCGCGATTTCGGCCTGCTGAACTACCTGCTGGAGCTAGCCGGATTCTACAAACTGCTGGGCATCCCCAAGATCGGCTGGCTGGCGCAAACGGAGACCGCCTTGCTCTCTCTGGCCATGGTGGTCATCAGTTGGAGCATCGGACAGCCGCTGATCCTGTTCCTGGCCGCGCTGGGGAACATCTCGGAAGAGCTGTACGACGCGGCCAAAATTGACGGCGCCAGCGGCTGGCAGATATTCTGGAAGATCACCCTGCCCCTCCTGCGGCCCACCACGCTGTTCGTGCTCGTGACCACTACCATTAATGTCTTCCAGGTGTTCGTGGTGGTGCTGTTGATGACCCTGGGCGGGCCGGCCAACGCCACGCAGACCATCGTCTACCGCATTTACGAAAACGCCTTTGTGTTCTACAAGTACGGCTACGGCGCGGCGATGGGCGTAGTGCTCCTCCTCATCGTCGGCTCTATCGCTTACTTCCAGTTCAAATTCCTGGGGCAGGAGGTGGAATACTGAGATGGCAGATTTCACCGTCTCCCAGGCCGAGGCCGAACGCCTGCAACTGCAGAAAGCTATCTGGAGCGCCCGCCTGACACGTCTCTTGTGGTGGCTGGCCGTGCTGGCGGTCTTTGTGGGTTCACTGCTCTCTCTCATGCCTATCTACTGGATGATCACCGGCTCGTTCAAGATCCAGCATGATGCCATCGCCTACCCGCCGGAGCTGTTCCCCGCCCATCCGACCCTGAAAAACTGGGAGAAACTGCTGGTCGGCATGCCGACCCTGCGTTGGCTGTTGAACTCGTTCATCGCCGCTTCGGGCGTGGCACTGCTGGGAGTGATCACAAGCACACTCGCCGGCTACGCCTTCGGCAAAAAGCGCTTCCCGGGACAGAACCTCTTGTTCTGGCTCCTGTTGTTGACCATGATGCTCCCGAAGCAGATCTCCCTCATCCCGCTGTTCATCATGATGCGCGACCTGAAGTGGTTCGACACCTACTTCGCGCTGATCATCCCGTATGCGGCCTACCCCTTCGGCATCTTCCTGGTCAAGCAGTTCATGCAGGGCATCCCGAACGACCTGCTGGATGCCGCCAAGATTGACGGCGCATCGGAGTTCGGTGTGTTCTGGCATGTGGTCCTGCCGCTGACCAAGCCGGCAGTGGGCGCGCTGGCCATCTTCGCCTTCATGTTCGGCTGGAACGACTACATCTGGCAGTTGGTGGTGACCAACAAGCAGACCATGCTCACCCTGCCGGTCGGGGTGTCCAAGCTGGTTGCCGGCTGGGCCACCATTGACATCGGCGTGGGAATGGCCGGCGCCACCCTGGCCTTCATCCCCATGCTGGCCATCTTCCTCCTGTTCCAGGACTACTTCGTCAAGGGCATCACTGTCGGCGCCGTCAAGGGATAGCGCGGGCCGCCATCCGCGCGGAACAGGCTCGACCCGCGCCGGCCGGCTTGACTTTTCGCCGGCCGGCCTTATAATGGCCGGTGTCAGCTCCGTACATATACAGGCAGAAGGACATCCGGCATGCATGGAAGAGGCTTTCGCGGTCCGTGGGGAGGCCCGTTCGCCGGCGGCATCCGTCCCCGACGCATCCGGCGCTTCATCGAGCCGGCGCTCCTGCTCCTCTTGCATCAAGGCCCCAATCACGGCTACGGCCTCGCGGAGGGCCTGCGCCGTCTCGGCCTGGGCGATTATCCGGCGGACCTGAGCGGCATTTACCGCATCCTGCGAGACCTGGAAGAGACGGGTATGGTGACGTCCCAGTGGGACACCGAGCACGCCGGCGGCCCGCCCCGCCGCGTCTACCGTATCACGCCGGCCGGCGAGGACTACCTGCGCTCGTGGGTGGAAGAACTGCGGGCCACAGAAGCGGTCCTGCGCCGCTTCCTGGACGCCTACGAAGCACATCTGGGAGAATCTACGGACCAGTAACCGTCATCTCGTCACCCGCTCTGCCGGGGCCAACTCCGCCTGGGAGCACACCGCATGCGCCAACTCTGGGCCCTGATGCTGTTCCTCCTGCTGGCAGGATGCATGAGCCTGCCCACTGCGGACCCAACGCCGGCTGTACCCACTGCCGTTG
>JACIWP010000102.1 GCA_014360855.1 Anaerolineae bacterium | reverse complement strand
CCTTGGCCGCGTATGGTAATGCCAACATCAGGATCAGGGCTGTACCGAAGAACAGGGAGGCAAGGGCACGCGCATACCGGAATGTCACGTGACCTCTCATCGCTTGCCTCCTCCTGTCAGTCCCTCATGGTATGTTATATGCGCAACATGTGCGCATATGCTCATATATATAGACGAAACAGCTCTAACGCAAGTTCCATGAATGTACCATCCAGGGCTTCGTCACCGGTGATCATTGTTATGGGCTAATTTCAAGACGCCGGCGGCCGGGAAAATGTTCCCCCAGGCCGGCCGGGGTGATCTGCATCGTGCGGAACATATTTCCGACTATTAGGTACCATAGGAAATTGTGAAGAAACCTGGCGCAATGTAGAAAACACTACGATGTTTCATTTATGTTTACCAACGATTGACAAATGCAACAAAACCTGATATAATGGCGTACGGATATGGTCATGGCCCCGACTATGGGGTCTGCTTTCCGATGCGCCGGCTGGTCTGCGAACGAGCTTCCTGGGGCTTGGAGAGGGTGCCGCCCTCTTTGCCGGCCCATAGGGGGCGGGAGCGGCGCCGCCAGAATTTGGGTGCGCAGGGTTGGGACATCCCATGGAAATTTCGCTGGATGATGGGTCCTTTCACCGTCCCGCGGCCTCCCTTACGTCTGCGGAGCGCATTGCCGTGTATGCCGGCATCACTTCGCACCCGAGAGCTTTCCTTATACGAAACAAAATTTGCCCCTCGAAAAAGTGGTTTGCGGATTTTCGGGTGATATGATACAATGTTGTTCGTTGGCACATCCCTTCGTTTGCTGGGCTGGCGCTGTTGCTGTCGGCAGAGAAAGGAGGTGATACGTCCCCTACAGAACTGTCCGCAGAGGTTTGTTCCCTTACCCTTGTGAACAAGGAAGAAGGAGGTACAGCAAGAGATGAACGCGCGCAGTAAGTCCGGTTGGATGTGGCTCACCGTTTCCCTCGTGATGGTTTTGGCGCTTGTCCTGAGCGCGTGTGCGCCGGCCGCAACCCCCGCCCCCTCCCAGCCCACGCAAGCGCCGGCCCAACCCACCCCGGCTCCGCAAGCCAAGGATTTCGTCACCTGGTACCAGTTCGACCAGGAGAACATGGACCCCGCCAGTGATGAAGCGGTAGGCAATGCCTGGCTCCGCGAGAATATGGCCAAGTTCAACGAGGCCTTCGCCGGCAAGTACAAATGGGTCAACATTCCCAAGGCCTGGGACAAGATGGACGCGGAGCTGATCGCGGCCGTGCAGGCCGGCGGGGAGGTCCCCGATATCGTTCAGCTTACTGACTTCAACATCCCCATGCATGCCAAGAACGGCTCCCTGCAGGACCTGCGCGCCTGGGCAGAAGCACAGCCCTGGTACGCCGGCGTGGATCCGCAGGCCCTCAAGGCCTGTATGGGGCCCGACGGCGGGTTGTACTGCATCCCCTTCGCCGAAATCCCTTACGTGGTCTTTGTCTGGGCGGACCTCTTCCCGAATGATTACCCCAAGACGATTGACCAGTTCCTGGCCGAAGCAGAGCGTCTGAAAGGCGAGGGCCGCTACATCATGACCTATTTCGGCTCCACCGACAAGGGCGGCAGTGGGACCACCCGCGGCGTCTGGACCGTCATCTCCAGCTTCGGCGGCACGTATGATGATGGCAAGGGCAATATGCTGTTGAACACGCCCGAGAACGTCGCCGCCATCGAGTTCCTGCGCACGCTGACGGTGGAGGGATATGTCCCGGAGGTGACCTTCGCCGGCGGCTTCCAGGAGGAAGAGGCGTTCAAGGATTCTTCCGCCGGCTCGATCCCCACGGGCCTGTTCGGCTACCGCTACCTGCGCCCGCTCACCGCTCCGGACGGCACCAAGTATGAGACGCAGACGGAACAGGACATGCTGAATGCCATCGAGGATGGGAAGGTCGTCCTGCGTCCCTTTGCCGCTCCATCTGGCAAGAAGCCCGGCGGCGGCCTGTCGGTGCGCGGCGTAGGCATTCCCACGGGCGCCAAGAACCGCGAGGCCGCGGAGGCCTTCATCAACTGGGTTCTGACCAACCCCGATATTGCCGCGGACTATGCACTGCGGGGCGAATCCGGTCTGCCGGTACTGTTTGCCGCGTATGACCAGCCGCAGTTCCAGGGCAAGCTGTATCAGCAGGCGAAAGCGGTGGTGCAGGCCAGCGCCCTGCGTCCGTGGAAGGGCACTCTGGAGCGGACGGCTGAGGCGCAGATGATCATCATGAACGCGGTGTACAAGCTCATCAAAGAGGATGTGACCGCGGACATCCCGACGGTGCTCAAACAGGCCGAGGATGAGTACAACGCCGGCAAATGATGCAACGCGCCGCACAGGAAACGTAGTGCGTTGAGCGAGTTCGCGATGCGGTTCATCGGGGCCGGGAACCGGCCCCGATGAACCGATTGTATTAGGCTCGACATGCTATGATGCGGTAATACACGCTGGACGCGTGATGGGAGTGGGCACATGATCAAGTCGCTCAGCTTGCGGCGGAAGCAGAGCCGTACAGACGAAACCCTGCCCGTGCTGTTGCTCCTGCCGGCGCTCCTGGTCCTGTTGGTCGTGCAGTTCTTCCCAGCCTTTTACACTATCTGGCTGAGCCTCCAGGAGCGTTTCCCCACCGGGTGGCAGTTTGTCGGCCTGGATAATTACCGCCTGCTGGTGAACACCAGCCTGTTTCGCGAATCCATCGGACATACGATCGTGTTTCTGGCCGGCTACGTCGTGCTGACGCTCTCGCTGGGCTTTGTCCTGGCCTCCGTCTTGAACGCGCGTCTGCGGCTGTCCGGCCTGTACCTCGCTCTGCTGTTCATCCCCTGGACGCTGGCGGATATCCTGGTCGGCATGGTCTTCCGCCTGTTGGTGTATCCTGATTACGGCATATTGTCCGGCATACTGGGGAATCCGGAGCTGTTCCCGCCGAAAGGGCTCTCGGTCCTGACAGCCGCGCGCCCGGCGCCGATGTTCGGCAATTTCCCCTTCCCGCCGGCGCCGGCGATGGTCTACTTAATCCTGGCTTCCGTCTGGCGCGCCCTGCCGTTCATCACCCTGCTCCTGCTCGCTTCCCTGCAGACCATCTCTCAGGAGGTCATCGAGAGCGCGCGCATTGACGGCGCCAACACATGGGCGATTGCCCGCCATATTACGATACCCCTGATCCTCCCGACCCTGGTGGTAGCCATCTTCAATCTCGTCCTGACGGGAGTGAACAGTGTGGGCATGGTTTTCAGCCTGACCGCCGGCGGCCCCGGTACCGCCACGTTTGTGCTCAGCTATCTCTTATACACCCTGGGATGGGGAAGACTGCGCTTTGGCCAATCCGCCGCGCTGGCGGTCATGATGGCGATCGTGAACTGGTTGCTGATCGCCGGGACAATGCGGGTGACCCGTGTGGACGAAAGGACGGCGTGAAATGGCTCGTACCTCATTTCTTTCGCCCAAAGCACTGCGATCCATCTTCCTCAACGGCTTTATGGTCACCTTTCTAGTGGTGACCATGATCCCGATTTTCCTGACCATTGTCATCTCCTTGAAATCCCATAAGGATATTATCCGCAAACCGCCCGTGATTTTCCCCTGCGATACGCCCACCTCGGCCTTTGACATACGGGCGTGCCGCTGGTCGGTGGAGGGCTATGAGCGCGTTCTGATGCCCAAGCTGACCAATTCCATTCCCTTTATTCAATTGACCGGCCGCATGTTCCGCATCTATATCCCGAACACCCTGCTGTACGCCACGAGCACGGCAATTGGGGTGACCATCATGGCCGGCATGGCCGGCTTCGCCTTCTCCCGCTTCAAGTTTCGTATCCGCCGGGCAATGATGATCGCCATCCTGGCCATTACCGGCGTCCCCCTGCTGACGAACCTGCTCGCCCTGTATCAACTGGGGGTGATACTGCGCAAATCGCCCATTCCCTTCAACGATCGGGCGTATCTGATCTTCGTCTATTTCGGGTTCTACCTGCCCTTGAGCATCTGGATCGCCAAGGGGTTCTTCGATACCATCCCGCGAGACCTGGAAGAGGCGGCGATGATTGATGGGGCGACGCCGCTGGGGGCACTGCGGCATGTCACCATGCCGGCGGCTCTGCCCGGCCTGGCGGCCATCTTCCTGCTGACCTTCGTCAATGTGTGGAACGAGTTCCTGGCCGGCTATCTGCTGGTCACGAAAAATGATCTGAAGCCGGTCATGTTTGGTCTGTACGAGTTTCTCGGACCCAATATCATCAACTTTCAGATGATCGCCGCCTCCTGTATCCTTATTGCCCTGCCCGTGGTCCTCATTTTCCAGGCCGCACGCCGATACTTCTTCATGGCCATGGTGGAAGGCGCCATCAAAGGTTGATGCACTGTGAACGGACCGCCGGCCTTGCGCGGCCGCCTGCCCTGGTTGGCCTGGGAGCAGGGCCGGCCAGGCCCGGCTCATGTCCCTCTGAACAGGAGCACCATCTATGACAAAACCGGTTGTTGCCGTGACCATCGGCAGAGCGCATTACGCCCGCATGATGAGCCCTCGTGCCTGGGAGGAGCTGGCGCGGTTTGCCGAGATACTGCACCATGCGGGGGACGCGCCGGCGACAAAAGAGGACCTGTTGGCCTTACTGCCTCAGGCGGACGCCTGTCTGACGAGCTGGGATGTTGCCCGGCTCGATGCCGATGTCATCGCCGCGGCGCCGAAACTGCGTGCCATTGTCCACATGGGCGGCAGTGTGAAGCGCATCGTCTCCGACGCGGTGTGGGAGCGCGGCATATTGGTGGTCTCCGCGGCGCCGGTGCTGGCCGAGCACGTGGCGGAGACGACCCTGGGGCTGATGATTGTGGGGATGAAGCGGGTCTGGCCGCTGGCCCAGCGGGTGAGGGATGGGGGATGGCGGGATTCCCCCTATTGGCCTTCGCGTGAGCTGTACGATAAAAAGGTCGGGATCGTGGGGGCCAGCAACGTCGGCCGGCATGTCATCCGACTGCTCCAGCCGTTCCACGTGCACATCTTGCTGTACGATCCCTACGTCAGTGAGGAACAGGCCAGGAACATGGGCGCCGCCAAAGTGGAGCTGGACGAGCTGGTGCAGGAGGCGGATGTCATTTCCCTGCACGCGCCGGCCCTGCCGGCCACCTATCACATGATCGACGCGCGCCGGCTGTCCATGATGAAGGACGATGCCCTGATCATCAACACTGCGCGGGGGAGCTTGATTGACGAAGAGGCGCTGATTCGCGAGCTGGAAAAGGGGCGTTTCTTCGCCTTCCTCGATGTGACCGACCCGGAGCCGCCGGCGCCTGACAGTCCCCTGCGCCGGCTCCCCAATGTGGTGGTGACGCCGCACATTGCCGGCTGTATCGAGAACTGCACCCGCATGGGCGAGCGGGCGGTGGAGGAACTGCGGCGCTTCTTCGCCGGCGAACCTCCGCTGAATCCCATTACCCGCGATGCCCTCGATAGGGTGGCCTAGCCCAGGGCCTGCTATGAACGGCACCGCAGGTGCACTGCCGGGAACGCTGACCATCCGACGAAGCGCCCCCAATCCCAATGGTGCCAGGGATGCGGAGCTGTTCCTGATCGCCGGCGACGCATCCGTGCCCCTTGAGCGCATCCTCCCCGACCCCGATGCGATACTGCCGGCGCGGCGGGCATCCTCCGCGAAATCCCCCTTCCGCCTGCGGATACTGCATTTCAATGACCTGCATGGGCATATTGCGCGGTTTACCCCGGAGGGTGTCCAGCCGGTCTTCTCGCGCATGGCGTGGCGCATCCGCCAGGCGCGCGATGAGGTCAGCCGTTCAGAGCATGCCGGGCTTCTGGTGCTTTCGGGTGGGGATGACATCGGGGACTCCGTCTTTGATGAACTGCTGACCCCGGAGGAAGGAGCCGGCGCGGCCTGTCACCCGACGTACACGTTGTATGCGGAGGCCGGCGTAGATGCCGCTGTGCTCGGCAACCACGATTTTGACCGTGGGCTGGAACCGCTGGCGAGAGCCATTTCTCAGGCCCCGTTCCCGGTGCTGAGCGCGAACCTGCGTCCAGCCGGGAATATGCCACTGCCCGTCTATCCGGCAGTGCTGTTCGTCCTGCGCGGCGTGCGGGTGGGGATCATCGGGCTGACCACCCGGGCGGAACTCAAGCTTGTCGAGGAGGCGCGCTGGACGTTCCTTGACCCGCTCGAGGCGGCGCAGAACCTGGTGCCGGCGCTCCGGCCGCACTGCGATGTCCTGATTCTCCTCAGCCACCTGGGGGGCAGTCTGGAGGTTGGGACATGCGCGGTCCAGGATATCGGCGACAAGGAGCTGGCAGAGCTTCTGCCGGCGTCGGCGGTGGACCTCATCGTCGGGGCGCATTCCCATCAACCGCTGAACGAAGCCGGCCTGCACGTGGAGAACGTGGTCAACGGCATTCCCATCGTGCAGGCGGGCGCCGGCGGGAAGTACTTGGGGGAGGTCACTATCACCCTGCGCCCGAGGCCGGCGGTGACCGATGCCCGGCTGTGGAGCGTCCCGTATCTGCCGATACAGGAGGACCTGGAACAGCGGTTTGTCGCGCCGCTGACAGCGCGCGCCGAGAAGATCCTGGAACAGGTCCTGGGGACGCTGGCGTGCGAGCCGGATTACCGCGATGAGGCGGTGCGCAGTGACATCGCCGCCGGCGAGAATGCGCTGGCGAACTTCATCGCGGATGCGTTGGTACAGCGGTGCCGGCGCGCCGGCATCCCCGTGGACCTGGGCATGATAGATGCCTCCTGCCTATGCGGCGGGCTTCCCGAGGGGGATGTCGTGCGCTACGGCGACTGGTTCCGGGTACAGCCCTATGAAGACCCGCTGTATATCGGCACCCTTTCCTGGGCCGATTTCCTCGAGTTTCTGCAGGACAACGCGCGGCGCGTGGACCGGCCGGGGGAGCCGCGGGTTGAACGGGGATTCGCGCATTTCAGCGGAGACCTGCGCTATACGATCCGGTTGGGCGGCGGCCGGCAGGAACATCGGGTCTGTGATGTAACGTTTCAGGGAGAGCCACTGCGCGCGGACGCGGAACGAAAGATGACCATCGCCTTCCCGGGGTTTTTCCGACACCTGGCCGCGCCGTGGGAGCGAGCGGTGGGGGAGCGGTATGGGATGGTGTGCTTCCCAGTGGCGCGCCTATCTCCCGCGCCGGCCGGCCTGTTCGTGCGGCGCGAGCTGGTGGCTTATATTCGAGAGGTGGGAGGCATCACGCCGGCGGCCGGCGCCCGATGCGACGGCCGGCTGACGATCGTGCAGTGAACGATCGGATGGCCACCCCTCAAGGCTGTGCGGGAGGCTGTTCCTCTTCTTCCTCTTCCTCGCCGGCGCCCTCTTTGCCGAACTCGCGCATCTTCTCGGAGAACTGGCGCAGGCGCTGATCCACCAGGTAGTGCACGGTGCCAGGCTCGAATGTGCCGTCGGGCAGGCGCTTGCCGGCGGGGACACCCGTCAATATCTCGATCCCTTCGTCCACCGTGTGAACCGCCCAGATATGGAACTGGCCCTGGCGCACCGCCTCCACCACTTCATCCTTCAGCATGAGGTGCTTGACGTTGCTGGCGGGGATGATGACGCCCTGCCGGCCGTTCAGCCCCATCGCCTTGCACACGGCGAAGAAGCCCTCGATCTTCTCGTTCACCCCGCCGATGGCCTGCACCTCGCCCTTCTGGTTCACGGAACCGGTGACCGCGATGCCCTGCTGGATGGGAAGCCCGGACAGGGCAGAGAGCAGGGCATAGAGTTCGGTGCTCGAGGCGCTGTCCCCTTCCACGCCGGAATAACTCTGTTCGAAGACCAGGCGAGCGGAGAGGCTGAGGGGCTTGTCCTGGGCGTACTGCTGGGCGAGGTAGCCGGCCAGGATGAGCACGCCTTTGGTATGAATAGGGCCGCCCAGCTTGGCTTCCCGTTCGATATCAATGAGGCCCTCGGTGCCGAGGCCGACGCTGGCGGTGATGCGGTTGGGCCGGCCGAAGGTGATATCCCCCAGGTCAATGATGGAGAGGCCGTTGACCTGGCCGACCTCAGCGCCGGCGACGTCAATCTGGATGATGCCGCGGGCGATGGCCTCCTGCACGCGCTGTTCCACCAGGTTGGAGCGATAATACCGCTCGTTGATGGCCTGTGTGACGTGGGCCGCCGTCACGAGCGGGGACTGGTCGCGCACCGCGTAGTGGTGCGCCTCGCGGATCACGTCGGACAGGTCGCCGAACAGGGTGGAGAGCTTCTCTTGATCCTCGGCCAGGCGGGAGCCGTGTTCGATGATCTTGGCCAGGGCCGTGCGGTCGAGATGCCGCAGGTTTTCCTCCTGGCACAATGTGCAGACGAACGAGATATATTCCCGCACCGCCTCCGGGGTGCGGTCCATGCGGTAGTCGAAGTCCGCCTTGACCTTGAACAGCTCTTTGAAGTCCTCATCCAGGTTGTAGAGAAGGTAATAGAGATAGGGCTGGCCGATAAGGATGACCTTGATATTGAGCGGGATCGGCTCCGGGCGCAGGGTCTTGGTGGTGATAAAGCCGAGGCGCTCGCCGGGTTCCTCGATGACGATTTGGGCGTTGCGGAGGGCGCGTTTCAGGCTTTCCCAGGAGAAAAGGTTGCGGAGCACCTCCTCCACCGGCAGGACCAGGTAGCCGCCGTTGGCGCGATGCAGGGACCCCTCTCGGATGAGGGTGAAGTCGGTGAACAGCGCGCCGAACTGTGCCTCTTTCTCGATGCGGCCAAAGAGGTTGTTGTAGGTGGGGTTCAGCTCGATGATGACCGGCGCGCCCTTGAGCGAGGAGTTGTCCACCAGGACATTGACCTGGTATTTACGGAAGGGGTCCGCCGGCATGCCGGCCGACGAGGCCTGGGCCGGCTGTTCCTCGCGGAACAGGGCCAGGTTGTCCAGGATGTCGTTTTGCACGTCGCGGAGGTACTGCACCACCTCCGGACAGTCCTCGTATTTCTCGCGAACTTCCTCGATAAGCGGGGTCAGGGCAAACGTGGTGACTTCCCGGTCCAGCTTTTGGAGCGCCTCGTTGGCCAGTTTCTCCAGACTGCGGGCCTGGCGGATCACCCCTTTCAGCTCTTCCTGAAGCTGGGCCTGGGCCTGGCGGATTTGTTCCTGTTCTTCCGGCGGCAGGGCCATGAACAGCTCTTCGGTGAGCGGTTTGCCCTCGCGGATCGGGATGGTCAGAAAGCCCATGGGCGTGGCCTGGATATAGAAGCCCATGCGAGCGGCCTTTTCCTGGATGGCGGTGAAGAGGGCGTTGCGCTGTTCCTGGAACTGACGCATGGTCTCGTCGCGCTTGGCGGCGTATTCGTCGCTTTCGAACGCGGCTCGGATGGCCTTGCGGGCGTCCGAGATGAGGTCCTGCATATCCGTCTGGAGCTGGCGGGCGCGGCCGGCCGGCAGGCGCAGGGCGTTCGGCCGATAGGGGTCCTGGAAATTATTGACATAACACCAATCGTCCGGCGTGGGCTGATCTTTGGCAATATCTTCGAGGAAGCGGCGAGCGGCGGTGGTGCGGCCGGTGCCGGGCAGGCCGGCGATATAGATGTTGAAGCCCAGGGACTGGATGCCGAGGCCGAACTGCAGTGCCCTGACGGCCCTGGCCTGTCCGACGATGGTGCTGAGCGGGGGAATATCAGCGCTGGTCTCGCATTCCAGGGAGTTGGGGTCACAAACGTTGCGAAGGGCTTCGGCCGGCAGTTCCGCAATCATAGCGCGCTCCTTTCATGATATGCGGGTGCAGTGCTGGGGACAGTATAGCATGGGAAGGATGGCGCGTCAATTGGGCCGGAAACGGGCCGGCAGTAATTTGAAGCGCATGGGAGGACATGCTATAATTTGTGTACGTCCAAACTGGTACTAGGTGAAGCGGATGGATAGTTTGTCATTCTCCGCATGGACATGTTGTGCCAATTGTGGTGCGATGGATGGGGGTTGTATGACCGGCCCGTCCACGCGCTCGCGCGCTGGCGTCCGACGCAAGCTTGTGCGTCGGACGCTTTATTTTTGGCCGGCGTTGGAAACCCGGCAGGTGGGAGGAACTGGATGAAGCCCGCGCAGTTGTTATGGCGTCTCTTCGAGATGGATCAGGAGATTCAAGGCGTTCAGCAGGCTATCGGCAAGGTGCGGTCGAAGTTGGGCGTCAGCCGGCCGGTGCAGGAAGCGCGTGAAAGGTTGGCGGAGGCGGAGCGCCGGCTGAAGCGCGCCCAGCAACAGCAGTCGGAGCTGGATGACGAGCTGGCACAGGTCACCCAGAAACTCGCCGCTTCTGAAAAAGCCCTTTATGAGGGCCAGGGGCGTCACCCGAAGGAACTGCAGAGCCTGCAAGAGGAGGTAACCTATTTGTCGAGGCGTTCCAACCGGCTGCAGGAATCCCTGCTGGAGGTGATGGAAGTGCTGGAGGAAGCCCGCCTA
>JACIWP010000101.1 GCA_014360855.1 Anaerolineae bacterium | reverse complement strand
GGTGATGACCTCCACCGGCAGGGGGATTTCGCGCATCTGGCTGAGGGCATGCTCCTGGATGAGCTGAACCGTGCGCGCCACATCCAGGCGGTAGCCGGCCTGGCTGGGCTGGAGCACCACCAACTGCCGGGTGTTCAGGTTGTAGTCGATCTTCCCCTCGATCGGTGGGCGGTTGACCTCTTCGGCGATGGCCTCAACCCGCTGGGTCAGCGCCGGCTCCGAGAGCACCGCCACGCCGGCCACGCTCCCATCGCTCTCCACACGCTGTTCCAGCACCAGCATGTCGGCCAGCTCCTGCGGCGTGAGCACCCAGCGGTTGGGGTTCTGGTCCGCCGGCCCTACGAGCACCAGCGGCGCGGAAAGGATGCGCTGTACCCGCTCCGCCAGCCCCTCCAGATTCGTGATGAGCGGCTGTACCTCTCGCACAACCAGGGGCAGTTCGCCCCCCTGCCAGTTGCGGACGCGCTCCGCTAGAAGCTCCAGGGTGGCCGCCTCGTCCACCTCGTAGCCGACCTGGCTGGGGATGATTTCGACGCGAGTTTCGGTCACCCGCAGGGTGGCCTCCCGCACTGGGCGGTTGACCTCTCGGGCGATAGTGCTGAGATAGCGGCGGGCTTGCGCCGGCTCCAGGCGCGCCGCCGGCCGGATGGTATAGCCCTCCCGGAAGGCGCGCCACTGCTCCGCCAGGGAGCGCAGTACGTCTTGTCTCCGCCCGACCCGATATGCCTCTTCCACAGCGCTGTCCAGGTCCACCTGAATGCCGAGGTCCGCCTGACTGGGGATCCAGACCTTGTCGCCGAAGGTCAGGATAGGCCACCAGGGGGAGGCGTTGGCGTAGAGGGCCGCGAGGGCTTGACGGGCCTCCGCCGGCGTCTTCCCTCCCAGATCCAGCGGTTCCACCCGCACGCCCGGGTAGATGCGGCCGCGGTATTGGAGCTCGAAATATGCCACCAGGCCCATACACACGGACAGGAGCAGGCTGGCAAGCAGGAGCAGTATAGGGAGCGCCAGCGAGGCGCGCGCCGGCGGTGCGGCCACCTGGGCCGCGTCCTGTATAGGGGAAAAACGTGCGACCGGCTTCCTGTCCTGCAAAAAGGCCATGGGTCGTTTCCTCACGCCGGCTGGTAGGCCGGCACCTCCACGCGCTGTTCCGATTCCGCCATCACGAACTGCCACATGGGCGCCCAGCCCACGCCGAAGATGTCCACAGCGATGTCGGTCTTGCGGGGCTGGACCCGGATCTCCTGGATGTTCTCCGCCAGTTGGGACCAGCGCTGTTCCAGGGCTTCCAGCTTCTCATTCATCGCTCGCTGGAGGCCCTCCAGCTCTTTCTTCAGCTTGGCGATGGTGGCGACCGACTCATCGAGGTCGGCCTTGGCCAGTTGGGTCATGCGCCGCCGGCGGCTGGCCGAAGAGAGCACGCTCGAGCGGCGCCGGCCGATGAACATTCCCACCAGCGATTCGCCGGCGGAGAGCAGTTCCTCCTGCTTGCGGGCCTCATATTCGAGACGATCTTGCTCCAGTTCCAGTTCCTCGCGTCGGATGCGTTCCTGCAGGCGCTCGATCTGTGCGGCATACTTGGCGCGGATTTTCTCCGCCTCGGCTTCTTTCTGCTGGCGGGCGGCTTCTTCGCACCGCCGGCGGAAGCCCTCTGCCGTGTCCTCCGGCCGGGCATATACCTTCAATAGGGGGTGATAGCTGATCACCAACGCCTGCGTGCGGTACAGATAGCCGGCGAAGGCCTTTTTCCAGAGGGCTAATTGGCGGGCGTTGGCCAGCGGCTCAGGGACATCGGCGTACAGGGCACCTTCTGCCCCCTGAGTCTCCAGGTCTTTGGCTGTCAGCTCCAGCGGTTGGGCGGCGGCCCAATCCGGCACGGCTGTGATGTGCTCCGGCGGCAGGAGATACATGAAGGGGGAGGTGACAAAGGTGCCGCTGGGGGTATGGGAAAACTGCACCTGGCCGGCCATCAGAAGCGCCGGCCGGTACACCAGCCGCGTCTCCGCGACCTGGCCGGAGACCTTCTTACGGGCCTGGATGTCCGGCAGACGCACCGGCAGGAAGTATTGGGGGATGCCGGCCGGCAGGGCCGGCGGCATGGTGCCCAGGTCAGGCGCCGGCTTTGCCGCGGGAGGCGCGGTCATAGCCACCGCGGCCGGCGCGGGAGCGGTTTGCGGAGCCTGCACCGCCGGCGCGGCCCTGAGTGCCTCGGCCGGCCGCCCCTTCATCAGCTCCTTCACCTGCACCTTGGTCAGCGGCCCCCGCAGGTAGGACATGGCCCAGCGGGTATAGAAAACCACCGGCGCATCCTGGTGGACGTTGTGCAGGATGAACTGGCGGGGTTTGAGACTGCTGATCAGCTTATCGAAGTAGGCGCGGTCGAAGCGCCCGCCGGCGCTGGAGAAGACGGTATCCAGCCCTTCCAGCATGCGGATTTTGTCGCGCTCCGCCTGCAGGCGGCCGATGAACCAGGTGCCGGCGTTCGTCAGGCCCTTATAGTCCAGGTCCACGGGGTTCTGGGTGACCAGCACCACACCGAGGCCAAAGGCGCGCGCCTGCTTCAGCAGGGTCAGCAGGGGGCGTTTGGAGGGCGGCTCCGCGGTGGGTGGGAAGTAGCCGAACACCTCATCGAAGTACAGGATACAGCGCAGGGAAGTGGTGCCGGAAAGCGTGCGCATCCAGCCGATGACCTGCTGAAGAAGCAGGGTGACGAAGAACATGCGCTCCGCGTCGCTGAGATGAGCGATGTAAAAGATGGCGACACGCGGCCGGCCGTCGGGCGCCTTGATGATCTGCGGTATTTCCAGCGGCTCGCCCTCCAGCCACTGGGTGAAGCTGGGCGAGGCCAGGACGTTGTTCAGCGCCATGGCCAACTGCATGCGCTCCGCCGGCGGGAAATAGGTGTCCACGTCAAAGACGCCCAGCTTGCGGATGGGAGGCTTCTGCACCTGCATGATGAGCGCGGCCAGGTCCAGGTCCTCGCCGGCACGCCAAGCGCGCTCGAACAAATGGGAGAGCAGGACATGCTCCCGGTCGTTGGTGGAGTCTACCCGCACCTGTCCCAAGCTCAACAGAGCGCTGACGATGCTGGAGATTTTCTCGCGCAGTTCCTCCTCGTGCTCCTCCCAGGGAAGGTCTGGGACGGCGAAGCTCTGCAGGATGTTTACCGGCACGCCGGCACTGCTCCCCGGCGTGAAAATGACGAAATCCGCCGATTGCTTCAACTGCCGGATGCGCTCCGGCCCCTGCCCGGATTCGGCCAGCCCCTTCGCCCACAGATTGGCGACGTACCCGGCGTATTCCTCCACGGTCATGTTCTTGCGGCGCGCGTCGTCCACATTCACCCAGGGCAGGAAATCCTCCGGGCGGAGGTCGGGGAAGGTCAACAGCATATTGGTCAGGTCGCCCTTGGGGTCAATGATGATGGACGGAATCTGGTCCAGCGCCGCCTCTTCCAGCAGGTCGATGCACAGGCCGGTCTTGCCGCTGCCGGTCATGCCCACGCAGACCGCGTGGGTGGTCAGATCTCGGGCATCGTACTGGAGGATATCCCCCAGTTCGCCGGTGTCCGGGTTCACCAGCCGGCCCAAGTAAAAGCTTGCCGCGCGCTCAATCTCACTCATGGCAACCTCCCGCACATATCCCACCCGCATCCCATCACGACAGTGGACCGTTCCGGGGCCCTCTTTCTTTAGCCATTATACACTTAGCCATTATACAGGGGCGCGCCGGCCCTGTCAATGAAGTGCACAAGCCGGCTGTGCAGTTTTCAGGTTTAGTTTGCGTTCATCCACTCTCGCAGGGGCCGGCCCTGCACGGAGTCCGGTATCGGCATCTGGAGCAGGGCGCCAATGGTCGGGGCGATATCCAGCAGGGAGATGGGGCCGACCAGGCCGTAGGGGGTGATGCCCGGGCCGGCCAGCACGAAGAACCCGCGCATCTCTGGCAGGTCGGACGCATAGCCGTCGGCAACGCCGGCCTCCGCCCACCAGGTGCGGTTTTCGCCGCTGGGGTCGCCGTCACGCAGGACCACACCGGGCGCGGCTTGCACCCAGAAATCCCCGGCGCCGGCATCCGCCCATCCCATCTGACGGGCGGCATCACCCGCCGCGACGCGCCGCAGTGCGGGCTGATCGCCGGCGGCGGCTCCTTCCAGCGCCTCCTGCACGCCCTCCACGTAGGCGGCCTGCACGGCGGGCGCGCTGTCTGCCGGCAGGTGGATCGAGAGGAACGCAGTCCCGCCGGCGGTGACGATGCGAACTGTGTCCGGCGGCACGGCCGGCGCGCCATCCCGCAGTACCGCTTCCAGATTCAGCACGCGCTGGTACGATAGTAGGCCGTTGGGGGTGCCGACCGCCGTCACCGTTTGCGCCATATCTACCACGGAGAAAAGCGTTCCCAGCGCTCCATCGAGCCGGCGGTAAGCGGTGCGCGTCAGCGGGTCGTAGACATCCTCGCCGTGCAGCAGGCCGGCCTCTGCCGCCAGGGTCAGCGCGTCAAAGACGATGACCATGGTGCGCGGGGAATAGCTGGACCATATCCAGGCGGCAGAGCGGGCCTGCCAGTCCAGCCGGCGGTACAGGCGCTCGACGAAATCGCCCGCGGAGGCCGACGGGAAGGGGATGGTTGGTGGCTGTCCGAGCGCGTCGGTCATGGCTTGGGCCAGGCCGGCCGGGAAAGTGTGGAGCGGTTGTGCGTCCGGGCGTTCGGCAGAGGATGGGCCATCCGCCAGGGTGACGAAGATATCCGCGCCGGCGCCGTCCGGCTCTGTGTCTGACCAGAAAAGGACGGCATCGGCTTGCCCGCTCTGTCCGTCCCATGCCCATACGGCCGGCGCGGTGAACAGGGCGGGAGGTTCCGCTCCGCTGAGGAGACCGGACAGGCGCGGCCGGCTTCCCCGCACCAGGCACTCCAGGTTGAGATTGGTCACCGCCGGCTCCACTGGGGCGACGTATTCCGGCACGACGCCGCCGGCGGCCAGCAGGGCCAGGTTGTGCATCGTGCCGTCGGTGATATAGGTGTGGAGATAGTCCGGGCGCGCACCAGGCAGGAGGATGAACAGGGCGCGGCGGGATGTCAGCGCGTTAGCGGCCGGCATAACGGTGGATACCGCCCCGGGCCAGGGCGCTGGGGTCGGCGCCGGCGGCAGGGTGGGCGCCCTGCCGGCCAGCGTGCTGAGGGCCAGCCCGATGAGCACGGCCGCGGCGATCACCATCGCCGGCCAACTGCGGGAGAACCAAGAGGATGCCGGCTCGTCCTCAACGGGAACGATGACCGGGCGCAGGCCTTCAGGCATCGTCACCTTCCGCCACATCCGGGGCGAGGCGGGCCAGGAGCGCATCGTGGATAAAGCCATTGGTGGCCATACAGGTGGGCGTGTTCCACCAATCGGCCTCTCCCTGAATGCCAGTGACGCGTCCGCCGGCCTCCTCGATGATGATGCCGGCGGCCGCCTTATCCCAGGGGAACAGCGTCAGATGCAGATACGCGTCGGCGCTCCCGTCCGCCACCAGGCACAGCCCCAATGCCGCGCTCCCCATGATGCGCCATCCTCCCAGGTCATGGCTGTGGCGGTCAATGATGCGCATCATGCGCTGACGCGGGGCCTCCTGGCGGGGGAAATCGGTGGCGATAATGAGGTCCATCCAATCGGTGCGCCGGCTGACCTGCAGGCGCTCCCCGTTCAGGTAGGTGCCCTGGCCGCGTGCCGCCTGGTAGCACTGCCGGCGCAGGGGGTCATAAATCACGCCCAACAGCGGCCGGCCGTTCTCGAAGAGGGCGATGGAGACGCAGAAGAAGGGCAGGCCGCGGGCGTAGTTGGTGGTGCCGTCCAGCGGGTCAATGATCCAGCGGTAGGGGGAGCGCCGGCCGTTATCCCCGTGGGCGCCGGTTTCCTCGGTCAAGATATCATGCTCGGGGAAACGCCGGCGGATGACGTCGAGGATGGCCTTTTCGGCCGCCATATCGACCTCGGTGACGATGTCGCGCAGGCCTTTGGAGCGGATATGATGGTACTGCCGCCAACCGCGCATCAGTTCGGCGCCGGCGCTCTCGGCGGCTTCCACCGCCGCGGAGCGGAATTGCTCGATGGAGTCAGCCATGCTGTGTCAATGCTCTCCTTCTGGTGACAGTTTGCCGGCCGGGTGGTCAGCCTGCCGGCACGGACATGCGGGATTATACCCCTGGCCGCGAGGGACGTCAAAGGGAATATGCCCCCATGCGATTGTAAGCAAACTGTAAGCTTCGTCGGCGCAGGCCTATGCTATAATGGCAGGCAGAAGGACAGCATGCAGAGAGATTCGGCGGAGGTATTATCCAACATTTTCCCGTTTATTCTCGATTATCACTATTATCGAATCCCACCTCCCATTATCCCATCACCTTCGTGTGGTCCCAGGATCTCCGCCTCTCCTGGGACCACCAATTTTTTGCGCCGGCCAATAAAAAAGCGGGCCATCATGGCCCGCTTGTGCCAGTCGGGGCGAGAGGATTTGAACCTCCGACCTCACGGACCCGAACCGTGCGCGCTAACCGATCTGCGCTACGCCCCGCTGACAACGCCATTATAATCGAACTGCGCCGGCTTCGCAAATTTGCACCCGGCTCGCGCCGCTACCGCGTATTTCTCCCCTCTGCCTGGTTTATGGTATCATGCAGGCGGTCGGCCCTGCGGCCGCTGAATCCTTTTTGGCGACGAGAGATACGTTGTCCGCTACCCGGTGGAAGAGACTGGCAGTGCGACTGTTGCCCTGGGCTGTGTTTGCCGCCGGCCTGGGTCTCTATAGCGCTACCCTGGCCCCGACTGTCGTCACGGTCTTCGACGACAGCCCGGAGTTTCAGCTTGTCTGCTACCGCCTGGGCGTGGCCCATCCGACCGGCTATCCCCTTTACACTCTGTTGGGTTGGCTCTTCACCCGGTTACCTATCGGGGATGTGGCCTACCGGGTCAACCTGCTGTCGGCGGTCTGTGCCGCCGGCGCGCTGGCCGGCCTGTTCGTCCTGGTGCGGGAGCTGACCGGGCGCCCGCTGGCCGGCTTGCTCTCCGCCCTGGCGCTGGCTGTCTCTCCGGTCTTCTGGTCCCAGGCTACCATCGCCGAGGTGTATGCCCTGCACCTGTGCATCACCGTCTGGCTGTTGGCGGCGCTGACCCGCTGGGAGGAGACGGGGGCGGAGCGATGGCTCATCATCACTGCCGGCCTCTTCGGCGCCGGCCTAGCCCATCACCGCACCATCGTTTTCCTGCTCCCGGGCTTGGCGCTGGCGTTGGCCCTGCCGGCCAGGGAGGGGGAACCCCGCCGGCCGCGGTGGAGGCGTTCCTGGTGGAAGATGGCCCTGGCCTGCGCCCTTCCGCTCCTGCTCTACGCCTACATCCCGCTCATCGGCGCGCGTGCCGGCTCCCTGGACGGCACCTACCGCAACACCTGGGAGGGGTTCTGGCGGCACGTGCTGGCGCTGGACTACAGCGCCTTCCTGACGGGCAACCCCCTTGCCCAATCGCGCACCGTCGGCGATTACCTGCGCCTGTGGCTGGAGCAGTTCGGCCCGCTGGGCGGGCTGGCCGGCGTCCTGGGATTAATGTGGGCCGGCCGCCGGCCGCGCACCGCCTGGGCCCTGCGGTTGACCTGGCTGGTATGTCTGGCCTTTGCCGCGCTGTACCGGGTGGCAGACGTGGAGGTCTTCCTCCTGCCGGCCTTCCTGGCCGGCGCGACCGGCATTGGCCTGGCGTTTGACTGGCTGGTTCATCGGGTGGGGGCAGTGTCTGCCTTTGGCGCGCTCCGTTCAATGGTCCCCATCCTCCTGGCGCTGGTGCTGGCCGGCCAGGCCCTCTGGGCCGGCGTCCGGGCCTATCCCCAGGCCGATCGCTCCGACGACTGGGAAGTCCATGATTGGGCGGTGCAGGCGCTGTCTGCACCCCTGTCGTCGGATGCCGTCGTCATCGGCATCCTGGGAGAGATGACCGTACTGCGTTATTACCAGGAGACGCAGGGCCTGCGCCCTGATATCCGCACCACTGCCGCCGACCAGGAGCCGGCGCGCTGGAAAGCCATCGAAGGGGCGCTGGGGGAAACGGGCGAGGTCTATCTCACCCGCGGCATGGCCGGCCTGGCCGAACGCTATCACCTGGATGCCGCCGGTCCCCTCATCCAGGTGCGGCCCAAGCCGGCGCCAGCGGAGAACCTGACCTGCGCCGGCGTCGAACTGCTCCCCGGGCTGTGCCTGCAGAGATGGGAAGTTGCCCTGCGCCGCCTGCCGGACGGCTGGCATGCCGGCGTCTCCCTGGAATGGTTGGCCCTGCATGTGTTGGACAGGGATGTGCGTCTCTCCCTGCGCCTGCTGGCCGGCGATGGGAGCACTGTCGCCCAGCATGACCGCCGGCCGGTGCATGAGGCGTATCCCACCACAGCCTGGGCGGCCGGCGAGACGGTCTCTGACTGGCATGACCTGCGGGTGCCGCCGGCCGCACCGCCGGGCACCTACGAGGCCATCATCATCCTGTACGACCCCACCAGCGGCCAGGAATGGGCGCGCTGGGGCCTGGGGCGGGTGGAACTGCCGGCGGGGGACCTATGAGGGGGTTGTGGGTTCGTTCTCTGCCGGCCCTTGCGCCCCGGCAGGCGCTGTGGGCAGTGCGGCTTTGCGCGCTTTTCCTCATCCTTCTCCATCTGGCCGCGCCATATCTCCCCGAGGAGCAGAGCTGGGGCATCTTTCCTTTCACCTATTGGCCGCGCTGGCTGGGGTGGCTGGCCGCCGGCGCCGGCGCGCTGTTATGCGTGCCGCGGGTTAACGCAGTGGTGCGAGCGGCGCTCGGCTGGTTGGGCCGGCATATCCCCGCCCGTCCCGGCCGTCGATGGTGGTTCGCCGGCTTCAGCCTGGCGCTGGCGCCGGTGTTCTGGGCTGGCCGGCTGGTGCACACCCGTTGGGGCGATGCCTATATCCTGGTGAATGCCATCGCCCATCCGGAGGTGCGCCTGACGTACACCTGGCAGGCCCCGCTGGACCTCTTCCTGCACGCCAAGGCCTGGGCGCTGGCCAACCGTTGGTGGGGATGGGATGTGATGCACACCTATCAGGTACTGAGCGTTGCCGCCGGCGTGGTCTTCGTCTTTCTCCTGCTGTGCATGGCCGACGAGATGGGTCGCACGCCGGCGGAAAAGGCCCTCTTCGCCGGCTGGCTCGGTACCCTGGGACTGATGCAGTTCTTTTTCGGCTACGTGGAAAATTACGTCTGGATGACCATCGGCATCCTGGCCTATCTGTGGCTGGGAGTGCGCGCCGCGGAGGGCCGGGCCGACATATTCTGGCCGGCCGGCGTGCTGGGCCTGACCCATGCCTTTCACCCTTCCACTATCCTGGGCCTGGAGGCATCCCTGGTCTGGCTGTGGCGGCGCCGCTGGATAGAGGAGCAGGGACTGCGTCGGCGGCTGGCGATGACCCTGCGCGTGGCGTTCCCGATGCTGGTCATCTTGGCCGGCGTAGTGGTATTGATGGAGGCCGGCGGACACGGCATCCAGGCCCTGCTGGGGGAGGACGCGCCGGGCGGGGGCGACCACCGCTGGTTCGTGCCGCTGACACAGACCGCTACGCGCTGGGAACGCTATACCATGTTCTCGTGGGGGCACTTCCTGGACTGGGCCAATGAACAACTGCTGGTGGCGCCCTTCTCGCTGGCCCTGGTGCTTATCGCCCTGACCACCCGAGCCGGCCGGCGCGCCCTGCGCGAGCCGGCCGGCCTGTTCCTGGCGGTCGCGGCGCTGAATTACCTGCTGTTCATCAGCGTCTGGAACCCGGACTACGGCGGCCGGCGGGATTGGGACCTGTTCGCGCCGGCGGCTCTGCCGCTGACCCTGCTGGCGGCCTATCTCTGGCGCGGCATGGCGGAACCAGCGGGGAAGCCCAGCGGTGATGTGCCCGTGCTGTCCCAGGAGGAGCTGGCCGAAGCGGCCCTGATGGTGGCCGGCGTCTCCGCCATCTTCACCGCCGCCTGGGTTTATTCGAACACTATTCCCTGGTCCTGGCCGGGGACATAGGCGCCGGCGTTTTGCGGAACGAAAGCGGGCATTCCTGCGTTTTATACTTGGGACATCTGCTGGAGGAGAAGAGGAGTTCGCGGACACCATATGAGACCCCGTGGAGCATATCGCTATCCGGAACAGTATCGCGCGCCGGCCGAGGGGCCTGTGCGGCGCGCCGGCGCTCCATCCCCATCGTCGGAAGAATCGGGTTGTATGCCGCGCCTACTGCAGGGCTTTTTCACCGCTTTCTTGCTCACCTTCGCCCTGGGAGCACTGGCGCTGGCCGTCGGCCTGTTCGGCTATGTGTACATCGCCCTACAGCTTCCGCCCCCGGAGGAACTGACCAGCCGGGCCGCCTCGTAGACCGCGAGGGACTGCGTCCTGGAGATGAGCGCGTGTACAGCGTGGACGTAACCGAGGGAGAGAGGCTGCTCGTCACCCTGGCCTGGTCCGATCACCCTTCCCTGCCGG
>JACIWP010000100.1 GCA_014360855.1 Anaerolineae bacterium | reverse complement strand
CATCCAGGCATGCCAGCACGCGCAGGGCGGTCATCGGCTGGAAGGAGCGCTGAACCACCAGCGGCAGGCGGGTGTGCCGGCCGTCCAGGGCCGGCGGCCGTGCCAGAGCTTTGGCCAGCAGGTAGTCGGCCAGGACGCGGGTCTTGGGGATGCGGAAGTGCCGGAGCACCTTCCGCACCTCGATGATGCCGGCGTTGCGGATGCCGGTATAGGCGTTGTAGCGCAGGAGGTCCGTGCTCATAATGCGCTCCACATAGGGGCCGGCCCTCTGCCAGCCGGCGAAATCCCCCTGCAGTATCCACCCTTCCAGCTCCGTGGTCATCACGATGATGCCCACCCGGGAGTCGCTTTCCAGGTTGTTCACTGATTTGCGGAGCAGGAAATTGCCGAAGATGAGGCGGTCCGGTCCATCGTCCGCCGGCATGATGGAAGTACAGGGCACAATATTGGGAATGCCGTCGCTGGAGCGGGTGGCCAGGAACTTGGGCGTCATCTCCCCCGCCAGCGCCTTCAGCAGATTCGCATCGTTCAACACGGACATATCTTTTCCTCTCCTTTCGGTGCTCGTGCAGAAGTTATCCGCACTGCGGCAGGCCCGGAAGCCCACCGGCGCCGGCCTCTGCCGGCTCCACGCGCGTTGCCCCCGACCAAACGGCAGCCGGCACGCGCGCTACCGCGATGGCGTGCAGGAGCTCCATCTCCTCGCGGGTAAGCAGAGGCACGCCCTCTAGGGCATATGGTTTGTCCAGACGGTGATATTTCGGCTGGCCCAGGTTGGTGTATGCCAGCAGATCCCAGCGCTGGACGTTCGGCAGTTCCCGGGCGATAAAATCGGCCAGGGCGGCGATGTTCTCCGCATCAGCGGTATACCCTGGGATGATCGGGGTGCGAATCCACATGGGGATACCCCGGCCGGCCATTCGCCGGGCGTTCTCCAGGATGCGGGCATTATCCAGGCCGGTGCCGGCGCGATGCCGCTCAGGGTCGTAGATTTTCAGGTCGTACAGCACTAGATCGACGTACGGTAGCACCAGTTCGTAGCGCTCCCAGGGGACGGCGCCGCTGGTGTCCAGCGCTACGGGGATGCCGGCCTCCCGACAGCGCTCCGCCAGCGCCGCCACGAACTCGGCCTGGAGCATCGGCTCCCCACCAGAGAACGTGACTCCGCCGTCCGAGGTCTCGTAAAAGACGGCGTCTTTGGCGATCTCGGCGAACAGATCTTCCACGCTCCAGCGCCGGCCGATGAGCTCCAGCGCGCCGGCCGGGCAGGCCGTGACGCATTTGCCGCAGAGGGTGCAACGCCGGCGGTCAATGCGCATGCCGAACGGCGTCAGCTCCAACGCTTCGACCGGGCAGGCGCGTAGGCAATCGCGCGCCCCGATACAGCGCACATCATACCACATCAGCTCGGGCTGAGGGGACAAGCCCTCGGGGTTATGACACCAGGCACAGCGCAGGGGACAGCCCTTGAAGAAGACGGTGGTGCGGATGCCCGGACCGTCCTCCGTGCTGAAGCGCTGGATATTAAAGGTGATTCCCGTCAGCGAGTGCTCCATGATCCCTCCGCCGGCCGCCCTCACAGCGCATGGCTCTCGCGAGCGATAATCTCATCCTGGATCTCCTTGCCCAGCATGACAAAGTAGGCGTTGTATCCTGTAACCCGCACCAGCAGGTTGCGGTAGGAATCAGGGTCTTTCTGCGCCGCCCGCAGGGTCTCCGGGCTGACGATATTGAGCTGGAGGCAGGTACCGCCGATCTTGCCGTAGGCCCGCAGGAGCGCGGCCAGCTTGCGGCGGTTCTCCTCGGAACGCAGGAGGCTGGGCGAGAAGCTCATGGTATGGGATGCGCCGTTGGGGGCGGTCTCCAGCCCGAGATGGCCCACGCTCTTGATGACGGCGGTCGGGCCAAGGCGGTCGGCGCCGTTCACCGGGCAGACGCCGTTGCTGAGATACTGGCCGCGCCGGCGGCCGTCCGGCGTGGCCGCGGTGGAAGGCGCATAAGCGATCCAGTAGTTCCAGGAGAGGTACCCGCCGCGGTAGCGTTTGCCGGTCTCGGGTGTGGGGTACTGGAATGCCAGGGTGGTCCAGTACCGGCTGACCTCACGGGCAATATCGTCCACATATGGGTCATCGTTGCCGTATTTCGGCGCCTTATGGATCAGCATCTGGCGCAGGCTCTCGTAGCCCTCGAAATTTGCGTCTAGGGCGCGGATCAGCTCGTCCATGGTAATGGCTTTATCATCATAGACCAGCTTCTTCACCGCCGCCAGGCTGTCGGCGGTTGTCGCCAGGGCGACGCCCTCGACGGTGATAAAGTTGAACCGGGCGCCGCCGGCGGTGATGTCTTTCCCGCTCTCCAGACAGCCATCCACAATGGCGCTCAGGTAGGGGGTCGGCTCGAAGCGCGCCCGGCCGGCGTCCGCGATGTTGTTGGCCGCAATGAGGAGCTCCAGGATAGCCTTGAGCTGGGCCTTGAAGGCCTCGAAGAACTGCTCGAAGGTAGCGAAGGTGCGGGGATCGCCGGTGCGCGGGCCGATTTGTTCGCCGGTGGCCGCATCGCGGCCGTCGTGGAGCGCCAGCTCCACCGCTTTGGCCAGGTTCAGGTTCACATCCACCGTGCCAGAGCGGTCACAGCCCTGCAGGGTGTTCTCCAGACAGCCCACCGGGGCATAGTCCCACAGCATGTCCTCGGGCAGACCCTCCCAGCGCAGGCCGGCGATGGAGTTCTCGTCGAAGTTCAGCAGGAAGGGACTGCCCTGCGCCTTCACTGCCATCTCCACCACCCGCTGGAGCAGGGGCTCCGGTGTTTTGGCATGCAGGCGGATGTTGGGCTTCGGCTCCAGCAGGTTCATCTCCTCGATGACCTCGAGGATGAGCCAGGTCAGCTCATTGCTGGCATCCTCTCCCTTCTCGTTCATGCCACCCAGGGTGATGAGCTGGCCGAAAGAGGAGTTGATGCCCTGGTTGGTGCCGACCCAGCCCTGGAAATCATAGGCGTAGTTGTGTTTGATCCAGAGGCACTGGAGCCATTCCTTGGCCTGCTCGCGGGTCAGCCGGCCGGCTTCGATATCGGCCTTGTAGTACGGGTATAGGTATTGGTCAATACGGCCCGGAGAGAGGCCGGGACCCGGGTAGCTCTCGGCGGCCATCACCAGCATATGAGTGAACCAGAGCGACTGCAGGGCTTCGGTGAAAGTTTCGGCCGGCTCCCATGGTACCTTGCGGCAGATACGGGCGATCTCCAGGAGTTCGGCCCGCCGCCCAGGGTCGGCCTCGCCGGCGGCCAGCCGCTCCGCCTCTGCGGCGTAGCGCTGGGCGAAAGCCCGCGCGCCCTCAGCACAGATGGAGATGGCCCGCGCCAGGTCACGGCGCTCTTTGGAGGCAGAGGGATCGCCGGCGACCGCATCAGCCTCGGCCTTGATGGTCCGGAAGCCCTCCCGCAGGACGCGCGGGTAATTCGGTATGAGGTGCCCCGGCACCGCGCCGCAGTTGCCCACGCCCAGCCGGTTCAGCCGCTTGACCTCGTCCATGAAGCGCTTTTCCATTTTGGAGAATTCCTTGGCTTCGGAGCGGGTCAGGGTGCGGGAGAGCGCGGTGTTGAAGTGGGAGCCGACGATGAGTTCGCCTTCCAGGATTTGCGCCGGCAGATACTGCTCGATGACCCGCTTGAAGAAGATGGCGCGGCGCACCACGAGCGGCTCATCCCAGAAGCCGGCCGGCAGGTCCACCGGCGTCGCATCGGCCAGCAGGTAGGCCTTGCTCCCCTCGAAAAACATCATCATTTCCGGGACGTTGGTCCAGTTCCAGGGAGAGTACACGTGGTCCCAGGGGGTACCGGTGGTATACGCCCGCACCTCGTTGGTGTACTCGCGGGTGTAAAAGCTCCAGTACTGGTCGCGCAGGCGACGGACGCGCGGACTGAGGGTGGCCGCTGGGGACCACAACGCCGTGGGGATCAGCACTTCTTGCGACACAGAGGTGGACATCGTTGCCCTCCTTGTGATGATTATCACGATTGTGCTGATGCTTATTGTATCACCGCCGGCGCCGGCCGTCAACAGGCGCAGCCGCATCACTGCGCGGCAGGACGAAGGTGGAACTGGCGCCCCTGGCCGGCGCCTCACCTACGCCGCGCAGCGCGGAGCGGGTCGTGTTGTGGGGAAGCGCTTGTTGGCCGGGCCGGCATTAGCTAATGTTTCCCCCGGGGATTTGTGTCCGTCCCATCCAGTCCAGATTGGATACTTTGCCAAAAAATTCATTGAAAATGCGGTAGTACATCAATTCTTCTTTCGATGCGAGTATCCAGCCGTTTGGTAAACGCCGCTCTCGCATAAAATCGCGGTCCGAGATGTGCGAATCCGCATACTCGCTAATTAACTGCTGTAGCCCCGTACCTTGCCAAAACTTGGTTTTGGGACGCCATAGCACTTTCTCGGGGATATTCTGCTCCACAACTCGACGCAATATCCATTTTTCGACCCGTCTATCGGACTGCTGGTACAACTTGTACTTGGCTGGAATACGAAGCGCATACTCAACCACATCCATATCGGCAAAGGGGAAGCAGGGGATGAGTCCATGTGCTCCAGCACAGCGATCCACGCGCTGATAGGCTGTGTTATGCAGGCTCTTGACCGCTTGTTCCAGGATGACGGGGAGTTGTTCCAAGGGATAATTTTTCATGTATTCATAGCCGGCAAACAACTCATCACCACCTTCACCGGTGAAAATCAGCTCTACATATTCCGATGCAATTTTGGAAATCAAATAATGCGTCACCGATGAGCGGACTAAAAGAGCGTCAAAGGATTCCAGCGCATAGATGACATCAGGCAGGACACCAAGAACATCATCCAGGGATATGGTATGAGCATGGTGTTCAGTCTGCAGGACATTTGCCATGATCTGTCCGTATTCTAGGTCTGGCGCGTTGGGCAAGCCAATCACAAATGAATGCAATTTCGTGGTTTGTGGCTTGAGCAAGGTTGCAATAACGGAGGAATCTACGCCACCGGATAGCCACACTCCTACCGTAGTTGTGACTAGCCATCTCTGAATGGCTTGTTCCAATCGCTTTCTGAGTTCTGATACGATCGGATCGGCATCATCGTCGAGAAAGTCCCTTGCCTGGATATGAGTGAAAGGTTGAAATCCCTGTTGTTCCGTGTAAAAATGGCCTGGGGGGAACTCGTGTACGTCGTCGGTAACTAATAGAAGGGCTTTTACTTCCGAGGCAAAAACCAGTGTACCGTCTATCTGACCATAGTAGAGCGGCTTTACCCCCAAGGGGTCTCGTGCGATGAACAAATCACCATCCCAGATAGCCGCGAGGGCAAAGGGGCTTGGCCAGCGAGAAAGAGCTTGGGGAGATATTTCAGCCGGCGGCATGCCGTCCCAAACTGCAGTATCCCTGTCAGCAAGCGGTGCAAAGGATTGCTCAATCTTGTGAAACGACATTTGCAGGAATACACCGTCGGACTCCACTTGTCTAACCGCATCATCGCCGCGATGCGCGAGAGAGCGCAACATCTTCCCCGCGGTATCATGAAATTGATTGTGCCCTTTTATACCTACAATGGCTGACATAATCACTCCTTTCGAAAAGTAATCGGCCGCCTAACGGTTTGCGCCTCACCTGCACCGCGCAGCACAGCGGAGCGGCGTCAGACAGAGGCGCGTGGTAGACGCCCAGCGCCAACGACTGTATCCGAATCTAATCATAAACCCAAGAGCAGAGACCTGTCAAGGGCCGGCGCGGAAACGCCGGCGCCGGCCGTCCACAGGCGCGCATGACTGCACTGCTGGGCCGTTGTTGACATCTCGCCGCGCCTGACGTATAATCCCCTTCAGAATGCGGCCTCTTCCCCTCCGCCACCGCCGGCGACCCAGAGGCCGCTCGCAAGGGCGCCAGTGAAAGACACCAGACACTGATGAACACAGCAGTTCGTCCGAGGCGGTTGTCTGTCACGTTTCACCGGAGTGCCGTATACCTCCCGGTGGGGCCCTTCGCGCTTGTTCCTCGCCGGCGCCGTGTTCTGCCGACCCCAACCCAACTGAGAAAGGAGGTGATGAGATCCGACATCGCTTTCCGGCAGTGCTGTTGTCCCGATCGGTGATCCATCTGTGGGGAACGTTCTTCCTGCCCCGTCTTGTCTCAACCGCTTTCCGTCACTCTTGAGGAGGAGAACGATGAAACACAAACGCATCTGGAGCTGGCTTGTGGTTGCGCTGGTCATTATCGGCCTGCTGGCCGGCTGTGCACCTCAGCCCACGCCCGCGCCAGCGACCCAACCGCCGGCCGAACCCACCGCGACCCCGGCTCCCAAGCCGACCGACACCCCGAAACCAGCCAAGACCCATTTCGTCATCGCCACCGATGCCTCGTTCCCGCCCATGGAATTCGTGGACGAGAACAAGAACCTGGTCGGGTTTGATATCGACCTGATGGAAGCCATCGCCAAGGCGATGGGCTTCACCGTGGAGTGGAAGAACACGGCCTGGGACGGCATCTTCGCCGGCCTGGAGAGCGGTGACTACGACGCCATCATGTCCTCCGTCACCATCACCGACGAACGCAAGCAGAAGTATGACTTCTCCGATCCCTACATCAACGCCGGCCAGGCGGTGGTGGTGCGCGCCGACGAGACCGCCATCCAGAGCCACAAGGACCTCGCCGGCAAGGTCGTCGGTGCCCAGATCGGCACGACCGGCGCGTTCGCCGTGGAGAAGATCGAGGGCGCCACGCTGAAAGAGTACGACACCATTGACCTGGCGCTGATGGACTTGGTCAATAAGAATATTGATGCGGTGGTGGTGGACACGCCTGTCGCCGCCGACTACGCCCTGGCCTCCGAGACCTTCAAGGGCAAGCTGAAAATCGTGGGCGAGCCTTTCACCGAGGAGTACTACGGCCTGTGCGTGCGCAAGGGCGAGACCGAACTGCTGAAGCTCTTCAATGAGGGCCTGAAGAAGGTCAAGGCCTCGGGCGAGTACGACAAGATTTACAAGAAGTGGATCGCCGGCGAAGGCACTGCGCCGGCGGAGATCGGCGCCGCGGTGCCGCCGCCCAACCCCGATGCCAAGAGCCTCCTGCGCTGGGTGGAGGCGGTGGACGAGTACACCGTCAAATTCTATCTGAACCGGCCCAACGCCTCGTTCATCAACACCCTCGCGATGAACAACTTCGCCATCATGAGCCCCGCCGCCATCGAGAAGTACGGCCCGGACATCTTCAAGAACCCGGTCGGCACCGGCCCATACGTGTTCAAGGAATGGATCCCCAACGACAAGATCACGGTGGTGGCCAACCCGGATTACTGGGGCGAGGCACCTAAGATCAAGACGGTGGTGTTCCGCGCTATTCCCGACAACTCCGCCCGCTTCCTGGAGCTGAAGGCCGGCACCATTGACGGCATGGAAGGCGCCAACCCCGACGACATCGCCGTGGCGGAGAAGGACCCCAACCTGCAGGTGGTCTGGCGGCCGGCGTTCAACGTGGGCTACCTGGGCATCAACATGGCCATGGAACCCTTTGACGATGTGCGCGTGCGCAAGGCCATTGCCTACGCCATCGACAAGAAGGCCATCGTGGATGCGTTCTATGCCGGCTTCGGCGAGCCCGCCAAGGAGTTTATGCCGCCCTCCCTGTGGGGCTATGACCCCGATATCGAGGATTATCCGTATGACCCCGCCAAGGCCAAGGAACTCCTGGCAGAGGCCGGCTTCCCGAACGGCTTCGAGACCGAGCTGTGGGTGATGCCGGTGGCGCGGCCGTACTTCCCACAGCCGGCGCAGGTGGGCGAGGCCATCCAGCAGTACCTGGCCGATGTCGGCATCAAGGCCAAGATCGTGCAGTATGACTGGGGCACCTACCTGGACAAGATCTCCGCCGGCGGCGAGCATAAGCTCTTCATGCTCGGCTGGACGGGCGACAACGGCGACCCCGACAACTTCCTGTGCGTCTTCTTCTGCGGCGGCGATAACTCCTTCAACATGGGGCCGGCCGACCCCGCCCTGAAGGACCTGCTCATGAAGGCGGTGGCGGAGACCGACTTCGCCAAGCGCGAGGAGATGTACAAGCAGGCCAACCGCATGATCCATGACCTGGTGCCCGGCGTGCCTATCGCCCACACCAAGGTGCCCATCTTCCTGAAGAAGACCATCAAGAACTTCATCCCCAGCCCCATCGGCCTGCCGTACTGGTGGCTGGCGGAGAACGAGGCCGGCGACACGGTTATCTACGGCCGCAGTGGCGACTCGGTGGGCCTTGACCCGGCCAACGTCACCGACGGCGAGTCCCTGATGGTGACCGAGCAGATGCTGGAAGGGCTGGTGGCGCTGGAAGCCGGCACCACCAACCCGGTGCCCAGCCTGGCGGTCGAATGGACCGCTTCGCCGGACGGCCTGGAATGGACCTTCAAACTGCGCCAGGGCGTGAAGTTCCACGACGGCACACCGTTCAACGCCGAGGCGGTCGTCTTCAACTTCATGCGCTGGTGGGACCCGGCCCATCCGTACCACTTCCCGGATTGGACCTGGGACTACTGGGCCTACATGTTCGGCGGCTTCAAGGGCGAATAACACGCCCTGCGCCGCATAGGTGCTTGCCTGTAGGACACGTATGGGGTGGGGCATCGCTTGCCAGATGCCCCACCCTGCGCTATCATCTGGGAATAAAAATATGAGGGGGAAGCGCCGGCAGTGATACGCTACATCATCCGCCGATTATTGCTGTTAATACCCGTCCTGCTGGGCATTTCCATCATCACCTTCGCGCTGATGCGCCTGATCCCGGGGGACCCTGCGCGCATCATGGCCGGCGAACGCGCTACCGAGGAACAGGTCCAGCGCGTGCGCGAGGCCTGGGGGCTGAACAAGCCCATCACGGAGCAGTATCTCATTTACCTGGGCAAAGTGGTGCGCGGCGATCTGGGGAAATCGCTGAAGCGCAATGAGGACGTCATCACTGAAATCCGCTGGGCACTGCCCACCACGTTGGAGCTGGCCTTCTCGGCCATGTTCGTGGCCTGTCTGTTCGGCATACCCGCCGGCATCCTCGCCGCCTACCGCCGCAATTCCTGGTGGGACCTGACGGTGATGACCGCCAGCCTGGTGGGCATCTCCATGCCGGTCTTCTGGCTGGGGCTTCTGCTGATATACCTCTTTGCCCTGCGGCTGGGATGGCTTCCGCCTTCTGGCCGGCTCTCCATCGGCATAGAATTCCAGCCCATCACCGGCATGTACATGCTGGATGCCCTCCTGCGGGGCAATATGGCGGTGTTCGTGGATGCCGTGAAGCACATGATCCTGCCGGCCTTCACCGTGGGCACCATTCCCATGGCGGTTATCGCCCGCATGACCCGCTCCAGCCTGCTGGAGGTACTGCGGCAGGACTACGTGCGCACGGCGCGCGCCAAAGGGCTTTCGGAGCGGTTGGTGCTGACGCGCCATGCGCTGAAGAACGCCTTCCTGCCCATCATCACTGTCATCGGACTGCAGTTGGGCAGTTTGATGGTGGGCGCCATCCTGACCGAGACCATTTACTCGCTCCCCGGCATCGGCCGGCTGATCATTGACCGCATCCTCTCGCGCGATTATCCGGTGGTGCAGGGAGCGGTGCTCTTTTTCGCCAGCACCTTCGTCATCATCAATCTGTTGGTGGATATCTCGTACGCCTATCTGGACCCGCGCATTCGCTATCAGTAGGGGAGGGAATGACACCGCATGAGTGAGGCGATTTCGACCGCGGCGCTTCCTGCCGTTCGCCGGCCAACCAATCTCTGGCTGGATGCCTGGCGCCGACTGCGCCGCAACAAGCTGGCCATCGCCGGCATGGTGCTCATCGGCCTGCTGGTGCTGATGGCCATTTTCGCTGAGCAGTTGGCCCCCTATGACCCGTATCAACAGTGGCTGACTCTGCGCAAGGCCCCACCTTCGCGCGAGCATCTGCTGGGCATGGATGAGGTCGGTCGGGATGTGCTCAGCCGGGTCATTTTCGGGAGCCGGGTGTCCCTGCAGGTGGGTGTGCTCTCGGTGCTGGGGGCGATCGCGGCCGGCACGCTCATCGGCGCGCTGGCCGGCTACTTCGGCGGCTGGTTCGATCAGCTCGTCATGCGCCTGATGGACATCATGCTGGCCTTCCCCAGCCTTCTGCTGGCGCTGACCATCGTCACGGTGCTGGGACCCGGCCTGCTCAACATGCTGTATGCCATCGCCATCGTGTCCGTGCCGACCTATGCCCGGCTGGTGCGCGCCTCGGTGCTCTCGGTCAAGGAGGAGGATTACGTCCTGGCGGCGCGGGCGGTGGGCTGTTCGCCGGCGCGCATCCTGTTCGTGGACATCCTCCCCAACTGTCTGACCCCCATTATCGTGCAGGGCACGCTGGGCATCGGCACGGCGGTGCTGGACGCCGCGGCGCTGGGATTCCTGGGGCTGGGCGCCCAACCACCGACCCCCGAGTGGGGGACCATGCTGGGGCGCGCCCAGCAGGTCTTTTTCTCGGCGCCGCACATCGGTATTTTCCCCGGTCTCGCTATCCTGCGGAGTGTGTTGGGGTTTAACCTGTTGGGGGATGGTC
>JACIWP010000099.1 GCA_014360855.1 Anaerolineae bacterium | reverse complement strand
ATGCGGCGATGAGCGTCGGCAGGTCATAATGCTTATAGCCGCGCAGGGCAAAGACGACTTCCGCCAGACCGCCCTGGGCCAGGCCGCTGATGAGCACCGTCAGGCCCCACTGGGAGCCGAGCAGGGAGGAGACGATGGCGCCCACCATCTCGGCGGCCAGCGCCGCGCCCGGCCGGCGCACGATGTACGGCACCAGGATGGCGGCCAGGAACCAGAAGCCGTAAAACAGGTCCCGCACGGCGTAGCCGTAGCCCGGGATGCCGGCCTTGATGAACTCCAGCAGTTCCCAGAACAGGCCCCACAGCCAGAAGAGGACGCCGATGACGCCGCCCAGCACGGCCGTGAGGATGGACTCCCAGGTGGTCCAGCGCTTGATCTCCTCGCTGGAGGCGATGGCGGCGCCGGCCGCCACGCCCATCGCCGCCAGCACTACGGCGTTGATGCCGTTCCACGTGACCCAGGCGCCCTCACCTTGGGAGGCGAACCAATACACCACCACGGTGGCGATGCCGAGCAGAGCGCCGGCCAGGATGATCGCCCAACCTCCACCCAAACGCCTCTCGCCGGTCATTGTACACCTCCTGCGAAAAACATGGAACAAATTGGCGCGTCATAAAACGAACGGCCGCCTGACCCGCGTATGCAGTCAGGCAGCCGTTGAAGTGTGCTCGACATCACACAGCTTCCCTACGCTGGCATTACCCAGGTCAGGTTCAAGGGGTCGATGCCTTCGCATCCTCTCAGCCCCGTACGGAGCTCCCCCAGCTGGCCCTATTCACTTGTCAACTTCATTATACCTCAGATAGGCGTAGATGTCAACAAATTCGTTAAAATCGTAGGGACACGGCGGCGCTGTGCCCCGCAATATGCTGGCCGGTTAGCCCTTGATGACACCCAGTGGACGGAAGCGGGCGACTTTGCGCGCCAGGCCGGCCTTGTGCACCACGTTCACCACCCGGTCCACATCCTTATACGCATCGGGGGCCTCCTCCGCCAGGCCGGCCATACTGCCGGCCCGCACGATGATGCCCTTCTGCCGCAGTTGCTGGATCAGCTCCTCGCCGCGGATGGACTTCTTGGCCTGGGCACGGCTCCAGACGCGGCCGGCGCCGTGGCAGGTGGTGCCAAAGGCATCGCGCATGGCCTTCTCCGTGCCCACCAGCAGGTACGACCCGGTGCCCATATCGCCCGGGATGAGCACCGGCTGGCCGGTATCCCGGTACGCCGGCGGGAGCACCGGATGCCCCGGCCCAAACGCACGCGTGGCGCCCTTGCGGTGCACGATGAGCTTCATGCGCTTGCCGTCCACGTCGTGCTCCTCGATCTTGACAATGTTGTGCGCCACGTCGTAAATCTGCCGCAGGTGCCAGTCGGAGACCTTGCCGGCGAGCACCTGTTCAAAGGTGCGCCGCACCAGCTCCGCCATGACCTGTCGGTTGGCCCAGGCATAGTTGGCGGCCGAGGCCATGGCGCCGAAATACGCCTGTCCCTCCGGCGAATTGAAAGGCGCACATACCAGCTCACGATCGGGAAGGGAGATGTTATATTTCTGCACCGCCTTCTGGAAGTCGCGCACATAATCGGAGCAGACCTGATGGCCCAGGCCGCGCGAACCGGAATGGATCCAGACCGCGATCTGGCCGGGGAAAAGGCCCCAGGCATCGGCCACCTCGGGGTCATAGACCTCCTCGACGACGGAGACCTCAATGAAGTGGTTGCCGGAGCCGAGGGTGCCCAGTTGGGGACTGCCGCGCTCGCGGGCATGCCGGCTGACCGCGGCGGGATCCGCGCCGGCGAGCGCGCCCCGCTCCTCCGTGCGCTCCAGGTCCTCGCGGGAACCGTAGCCCCGCTCCACCGCGAAGGCCGCCCCACGTACCATCACCTCGTCCAGCTCTTTGGTGTTCAACCGGATAGCGCCCCCCTTGCCCACCCCGCTGGGGATGTTCTGGAAAAGGGCATTGACCAGCTTCTCCAGGTGGGGCCGAAGCTCATCGGCGGTGATATTACTGACCAGCACGCGCACGCCGCAGTTGATGTCGTAGCCGGTGGCGCCGGGCGAGATGATGCCGTCGGGATGGCGCGTGGCGATCACGCCGCCGATGGGGGGACCGTAGCCCTGATGGATATCCGGCATGGCCAGCGTATACCGCACCACACCGGGGAGCGTGGCGGTGTTGACCAACTGCTCGATGGAGCGGTCGCCCAGGGCGTCCTCTAATATGGCCTCATCGGCATACAGCCGCGCCGGCACCCGCATATCGGGGCGGAACTCTTTCGGAATCTCGTACAGATACTCGTCAATCTTTCGCAGGTCGGTCTTCTTCACCATGGCACACCTCCTCGTCCATGCCAAAACGCCGGCCGCGCGTCCTCAAGTGTCGAACACGATGGTGGCATGCCACAATCCCTGTTCATCCTGCTCGATGCGCAGGTCATGGAACGTGGCCGCCTTCACCACCGCAAAGGTAGGATACCCCGGCTGGCCGGCGAATTCCCCTCGCAGAAGGCCGTCTTCCCACCGCACCCGAAAATCGCTGTACATCTCCCCCTGGGTCTCGCGCCAGAAAAGGAGGGCATTCAGCCAGTCCACCAGCGCGGTCTCCAGGTCTTCCGTCTCTATGGTAATCTCATGCCGGCGCTCGGGATGGATCGCCGAGATATCGGTCATCAGGCTGAACATGGCGCGCGCTGCCTGCTCAAAGAGCGCTTCCAGGCTCGGCGCCCAGACATGCACGGCGCGGTCCGCCACATGATTCAGCTCCTCGAAGCCGGCGGGGTTGCTGACGTTCCCCATCCCTGCTACTTGCCTCCCACGCGCAGAAGGCTCCAATCGCGGATGGCGATGTCCACACCGTCCCGGCGCGCCTCCTGGAGGATGCGGCGCGCCTCCTCCACGTCCCGCCGCATCTGCTCCACCAGCTCGCCGGCGGAAGCAAAGCACATCTCCGGCCGCATCCAGCGCACAAATTCCACCGCCAGATCGCACCCGTACAGCTCCAGACGCACGTCCAGCAAATGCACTTCCAGGATGTGCTTATTCTCGCCAAAGGTCGGGCGGACACCCAGATTGGCCACCGCCGGAAAGCGCTGTTGCCCCAGCAGGGCGAAGCAGGCGTACACCCCGTCGCGCGGCAGGGCGCGGTCGCCGTGCACCTCCAGGTTCGCCGTCGGAAAGCCCAGCGCCCGGCCGCGATGCCGGCCCGGCACCACCTCCCCCGAGACCAGATAATAGCGCCCCAGCAGGGCCGTCACTTCTTCGATCTTCCCCTCGGCCAGAAGCTGGCGGATGCGCGTGCTGGAGACCACCGCGCCGTTCAGGCAGACCGCCGGCAGGACGTGCACGCTGAATCCCCACTGCGCGCCCAGCCGGCGCAGTACCTCCACATTGCCCTCGCGTTGGTAGCCAAAGGTGAAATCCGGCCCCACCCATATGCTTTTCGGGTGGAGATGCTCCACCAAGATATGGACGAACTCGCCGGCCGATTTGCGGGCCAGCTCCATGGTGAATTGCATCAGGGCCATGAAGTCCAGGCCCAGCCGCTCCAGGATGGCGGCCTTTTCCCCCGGCGTCGTGATATAACGCACCCGGTTCTGGGCGCTGAGCACGTTCACCGGGTGGGGGTAGAAGGTGACCACGCCGGCCTGCCGGCCGCTCGCCCGCGCCTCTGCCAGCACCTCCCGCACCAGCGCCTGGTGCCCCACATGCACGCCGTCGAATGCCCCGATGGTGATGACGCTCTCGCCGTCCAGCCAGGTATGGTCAATATCGTCGAAAACTCTCATGGGCCTTCCTGTTTGTCGCTGTGCGAAGATGTCGCCCCGCCTTCCATGCCGGCCAGCACCACCTTGGGCCGCCAGAGGTTCGCTGTCGGGTCATAGTGCAGTATCGCTATCAGCCGGCCGTCATCGGAGTATGCCCGCACCGGGCGATCGTCCGCCGGCGCCGGGCCGGCGACCGCCTGCCCGAACCCCACCCGGGTAACCTCGTCGGATGACAAGACCATGGCCGGCAAATCCCCCAGCCCAGCATCCATGGGGAGCAGACAGCGCCTCCATCCGTCGGCGCCCGTCAATTCCTCCAGCGAAACAGCTTCCTCCAGCCGAAAGGGACCGCTCCGGGTGCGCACCAGGCCGGCCACATGGGCGCCGCAACCCAGCCGCCGCCCGATGTCATGGGCCAAGGAGCGCACATATGTGCCGGCAGAGCAGTCTATCTCCAGCGTCAGATAGGGCGGGTCCCATTCGACAAGCTCCAGCCGATGGATGCGCACCCGCCGGGGAGGAGCCGCCACCTCCTCGCCGCGCCGCGCTCGACGGTATAACGGCTCGCCGGCCTGTTTCACCGCCGAAAAGGCCGGCGGCTCCTGTTCGATCTCCCCGCGAAAGGCCGGCAGTACCGCTTCCACCTCCGGGCGGTCGGGCAGTGGGCCGTTGTGTTCATAGGTGATGCGCCCCTCCGCATCGTAGGTGTCGGTGCTCTGCCCCAGGCGCAGTGTGGCCCGGTAGCTCTTGTCATGCCCGATCAGATACGGCATCAGCCGCGTGGCCTGGCCCAGGCATACCACCAGCAGGCCGGTGGCCAATGGGTCCAGTGTGCCGGCGTGACCGACCTTGCGCTGACGGGTCAGCCGGCGCACCTTCTCCACCACGTCATGGGAGGTCCATCCGGCCGGCTTGTCGATCAGGAGGATGCCAGAGACGGGGTGCGAAGGAGATGAAGGGCCGGCCGGGGTTCCGGTTCGCTTGTCCGCCATAGACCTTACCGATACAGGGCGCGCTGTCCATCTATGGCGCGGCGCACCATGTCCAGCACGCGCGCCCGCACTTCCTCCAGCGAACCTTCCACGGTACAGCCGGCGGCCTGCGGGTGTCCCCCACCGCCCAGCGCAAAGGCCACGCCGGATATGTCAATGCCGGGCTTGGCACGAAAGCCCACTTCCACGGCATGGTCGCCCTTATCATAAAAGAGCAGGCCCACATCCGCCTCCTGGAGGGAGACGAGTAAGTTAATGAAGCCGCCGTCGCCTTCCTCAGGGTTGCCGCATTCGGCCTGCATCGCCGGCGTCAGCACCGCCCAGGCAATACGCCCTTCCAAGTGAACGGTGGGGATCATCTTGCCCCACAGGCACAGCATGGCATAGGGGCGCGAGTTCAGCGCCCGCTCCATCACCTCGGACAGGGAAGCGCCGGCATCCATCAGCCGGCTGGCCGCCCGCAGGGTATCCGATGTGGTGTTGGACGTGCGGAACCCCCGCGTGTCCATGACGATGCCGGTCAGCAGGGGCAGCGCGATCTCCCGGCCCATGGGCACGCCCAGCGCATCCACCAGGGAGATGATCATCTCCGAGGTGGAGGCCGCCTTCGGTTCCACCCAGTTCAGCGTGCCGAACATGACATTGGTGATGTGATGGTCAATGTTGATGACCGGCCGGCCGGCCGGCGCCATCACAGTAGAATAGATTGGTTCCAAGCGCGCCGTGTCACTGCTGTCCAGGCTGACGAACAGGTCGAAGGAGCCGGCCGGCGCTGTGGTGAGTTCCGCAAAACCCGGCAGGAAGGCGTACTTGGAAGGCGGCCGGTCCGGCAGGGCCGGCACCACTTGCTTGCCCAGCCGGCGCAGTGTCTCCCGCAGTCCCAACAGCGCGCCGACCGCATCCCCATCGGGGTCCATATGCCCGACGAGCAGGATGCGTTCGGCCTGACGCAGATAGCCGGCGATTTGGGCCGTGACTCCGCTCATTCCTCTTCTTCCGGCGATTCCTCATGCAGTGAGGCCAGCAGGCGGTCAATCCGCTCGCCCTTACGGATGGACTGGTCCCAGCGGAAGCGCAGTTCGGGCACGAAGCGCAGATACAGCGTTTCGGCCAGCGACTTGCGGAAAAAGCCGCGGGCATGCTCCAGGCCGGCCAGGGCCAGCTCCACCCGCGCCGGCTCGTCATCCAGCACGCTGAAGTATACGGTTGCCAGTTTCAGGTCGGGCGTGATCTCCACGTCGGTGATGGTCACTTCTGCTAAGCGCGGGTCCGAGATGCGCCGCTCCAGCAGAAGCCCCAGCTCCTCGTGGATCAGTTCCGCCACCCGACGTTGTCTGCGAGATACCACCTTCATCGTCCTTTACGCCCGGGTATACTGCTGACCGGGCCTATATGCTCACTGTACTTGCTGTTTGCGGTAGAATTCCAGAATATCGCCCTCGCGGAAGTCCGCGAAGCCCTCCAGCCCGATGCCGCATTCGAAGCCGGCGGCCACCTCTTTCACGTCCTCGGTGAAGCGCTTCAGCGAGGCCACCCGGCCATCGAAGATCACGGCGTCGCCGCGGTGGACCCGCACCTGGGCATCGCGCGTGATGACGCCGTCCATGACGTAACAGCCGGCGACCTGGCCCAGCTTCGAGACCTTGAAGACCGCCCGCACCTCGGCATGGCCGAGCACCTTTTCCTCGAACTTAGGCTCGAGCATGCCCTTGAGCGCCTTCTCCATGTCCTCCAGGAGCATGTAAATGACGTTGTAGAGGCGGATATCAACGCCTTCCTGCTCTGCCAGCCGGCGGGCGGCCTGGTCCACCTGCACGCCGAAGCCCACGACGATGGCATCCGAAGCGGCGGCCAGCATCACATCCGACTCGCTGATGTTGCCGGTGCCGGTATGCAGGATTTTGACCCGCAGTTCCTCATCGCCCAGGCGCTCCAGGGACTTGACGATGGGTTCGATGGCGCCCTGGACATCGGCCTTAAGGATGATGTTCAGCTCCTTGGCCTGGCCGGCCTTGATCCTGCTGGCGATGTCCTCCAGCGTCAATACACGCCGGGCGGCCTTGGCGGCCGCGGCCTCGCGCTGGCGGATGCGCTCCTCCGCGATGGCCTTGGCCTCGCGCTCCGAAGCCACTACTTCAAACAGGTCGCCCGGATTAGGCAGGCCGGACAGTCCCAGCACCGCCACGGGCATGGAGGGCGGCGCCTTTTTGACCTGGTTACCGCGATCATCAAACATGGCGCGCACGCGGCCGTACACCTCGCCGGCGACCACGTTATCGCCCAGCCGCAGGGTCCCGTTCTGCACCAGCAGGGTGGCTATCGGGCCGCGTGCCTTATCGATCTTGCTCTCCAGCACCGTGCCCATGGCCGGGCAGTCCGGATTGGCTTTCAGCTCGGCCACTTCCGTGACCAGCAGGATATTTTCCAACAGCTCGTCAATGCCCTGGCCCAGCTTGGCGGAGATGGGCACGCAGATGACGTCGCCGCCCCAATCCTCCACCACCAGGCCTTCATCGGCCAACTGCTGTTTCACCCGCTCCGGGTTGGCGTTGGGCTTATCAATCTTGTTCAGGGCTACCAGGATCGGCACCTGTGCGGCGCGCGCGTGGTTGATGGCCTCGCGCGTCTGCGGCATGACACCGTCGTCCGCGGCCACCACCAGCACTGCCAGGTCGGTCACCTGGGCGCCCCGGGCGCGCATGGCGGTAAATGCCTCATGGCCCGGCGTATCAATGAAGGTGATTTTCTTGCCATGCACATCCACCTGGTAGGCGCCGATGCGCTGGGTAATGCCGCCGGCCTCACTGGCCGCCACATTGGCATGTCGGATCGCGTCCAGCAAGGTCGTCTTGCCATGGTCCACATGCCCCAGCACCGTCACCACTGGCGGCCGCGGCTTCAGCTTGCTCGGGTCTTCCCGCTCGCAGATGAGCTTCCACAGGGGCTTGGCCTTCTCCGGCGCCTTCTCTTCCACCGCTTCGGGTTCCGCCGGCTTCTCTTCCACCGGGGTAAAGCCCAGCTCCGAGGCGACGATGGCGGCCGTATCGAAGTCAATCATCTGGTTGATGTTGGCCATCACGCCGTTGTTCATCAGCTCTTTGATCACTTCAATCGGGCTGATGCCCATTTTGGCGGCCAGATCGCGCACGCTGATGTTGGCCGGCAGTTCCAGCACCTTCTCCGCCGGCTTTTCTGGTGCCCGGGCAGGAGCAGATTCCGCTCGTTTTTCCTTCTGGGCCGGGCGCGCCGCTGGCGCCGGCTTGGGCTTCTTGGCAGCACCCGGCTTGGGCCGGCGGTTGAGGACTTTCTCCTCGACCTTTTCTTCATCGGGTGCGCGCACCTTGCGCCGGGCCGGCGCCCGCAGTTTCAGCTTTTCATCCTCTTCGTCTTCCTCTTCGATCTCAAAATCCCGCAGAATGCGCAGACGGCGCTTCCCCAGCAGGTCCGGCCCCAGAAGATCGTCCTCTTCTGGCAGGCGCGCCGGCTTGACCGGGGCCTTCTCCGGTTTTTGGGCGCTTTCTTTCGCTTCTTCCTCGACGAGGGGCTTGCGCGATTTCGTCATGGACACTCCTGCTCCTTTCCATTCGGGCCACCTGCCTCGGGCAGGATGGGTTCAGCCTGCCGGCGGGCCCGATCTTCCCCATCTATCATTGTATAAATAACCTGGACTTTTGTAAAATTTTACAGCATTTCCGTGAGTGATAATGCGCTGGCCCCCTGCCGGACCAGGTATTGTGCCTGGCCGGCGGCCAGCAGTCAATGAGGATCAACAGGAGGGTTCGCAGAGGCGTTTGGTCAGGGGAAACGGTAGTATCCCCCTGTTCAGCACGTGTTCCGGGGCATTACGCCTGTGCCCAGGCACCTGTTTACGTGCTCATATGCTCCTCCGCGTCTTCTCCCGTTGTCCCCGATCCGTTCCCAGGGTGATGTCCACTGCCGGCCTGCACCGAGAGTGAGGAGGCTCACCCCTGGCCGGCGGTTTCGACGCCGGCTTCCTCAGGCATGTTTTCCATGTGCGCCCGCAGTTGGGCGCGCTCTTCCTCCGAAAGGGTGGTCTTCAGCGCGTGTTCCAGGGAACCGCGCTTGAGCGCCAGCTCCCAGCAGGAGCGCCGGCGGCAGAGATAAGCGCCGCGGCCGGCGCGCTTGCCCGTCGGGTCCACCACAATTTGGCCCTCTGGTGTGCGCACCACCCGCACCAGCGTGCGCTTGGGCTGTGTTTGGCGGCAGGCCACGCATGTGCGCATGGGAATATGCTTGGGCGCCATCTTTCCGCTCCTTGATCCCGCCGGCCTCGACCTCAATACTCCCATTCCGTGCGCTGACGGCCCGGCTTGCGCTGGCGCTTCACCACCAGCTTGCCGCTCGCCTCGTCGAATTCCAACAAGGCGCGCTTTTCCTTGTCCTTGGGTTTGCTGCGCGGTTCAAACTCATCGTCATCGGCCTGCGGGTCCCAGCGCAGCGAGTCAAGAGTGGCCGGCTCTTCCTCTTCTTCCACCTCTTCCGCCGTCATGGCCGCGCTCTCGACCGCCGCTTCGGGTTCTGCCGCTGGGGCTTCTGCCACTGCCGGCTTCTCGCCGACAGCCGGCAGTTCCTCGTCATCCAGCCAGAGCTTCACCGTCTCTTCCACCGGCTCGGGTTCCTCGGCCGGCGGGCGCGAGGCCAGGATCTGCTCGGCGCGCGCCAGCAGTTCTTCAGCGCTCACCGGCTTGGGTTCTGGCTTGGGCTGGGCCGGCGCGAACATCTCGGCGGCCGCCTCGGACGTGCTCTTGATATCAATCCGCCAGCCGGTCAGTTTGGCCGCCAGACGGGCGTTCTGTCCCTCTTTGCCGATGGCCAGCGAGAGCTGTTTGTCCGGCACGATGACCAGTGCGGTCTTGCCGCCCTCCGCGTCCTCGTAGAGATGTACCTTCGCCACCTGGGCGGGGCTGAGCGCGTTGGCGATGAAGACGGCGGGATCCGGGCTCCACTCGACCACATCGATCTTCTCACCGTTCAGCTCGTTGACGATGCCCTGGATGCGGGTGCCCCGCATGCCGACGCAGGAGCCGACGGGGTCCACGCCCGGGCGGAGCGCCGCCACAGCCACTTTGGAGCGACTGCCGGCCTCGCGGGCGATGGCCTTAATCTCGACCGCGCCGTTGGCGATCTCCGGCACTTCCAGCTCCAACAGCCGGCGCAGCATGTTGCGGTGCGCGCGCGACAGCACAATGCGCGGCCCGCGCGAGGTCTTCTCGACCTCCAGCACATAGGCCCGGATGCGCTGATTCAGACGGTAGCGCTCGCCGGGGATCTGCTCCGCTTTCGGAAGCATCGCCTCCGCCTTGCCCAGGTTCACCACGATGGCGTGGGCATCTATGCTCTGGATGACCCCGTTGATGATCTCTCCCTCTTGCTCGGCAAAGGCCTGATAGAGCGCGTCGCGCTCTGCCTCGCGAATGCGCTGGAGGATGACCTGTTTGGCCGTCTGCGCGGCGATGCGGCCGAAGTCCTTGGGGGTCGTCTCGATCAGGACCACATCCCCCAGCTCGGCATCCGGCTTGATCTGGCGCGCTTCGGCCAGGGAGATCTGCACCCGTGGGTCTTTGACCTCCTCCACCACGGTCTTATGGGCGTAGACCTTCACCTCGCCGGTCTCTGGATCGATTTTGGCGGAAACATTGCCGGCCGCGCCAAAGTTGCGCTTATAGGCGGTCACCAGAGCGGCTTCCACCGCTTCCAGCACCACCTCTTTCGACAACTGGCGCTCGGCGCACACCTGATTCACCGCCAGGATAAATTCGTTTCTCATTGCTCCCGCTCTCTCCTTTACAGCAAACCCATC
>JACIWP010000098.1 GCA_014360855.1 Anaerolineae bacterium | reverse complement strand
GTCCGGAGGAAGCAGGAGCGGAACAGGAAGATACGGGACAGGAGCTGTCAGAGAAAGAAGAGGGGGAGATATGACGACAGAACTGCCCTTGTTCCCACTGCACACGGTCTTTTTCCCGCGCATGCTGATGCCCCTGCACATTTTTGAGGACCGGTATAAGGTCATGATAGAATACTGCATGCGTCATTCCCGGCCATTTGGTATTGTCCTCATCCGGTCGGGTCACGAGGTGGGAGGGCCGGCGGAGCCGTTCGATATCGGCACCCGCGCCGAAATCCTGCGGGTCATTGAGATGGAAGACCACACCAAACACATCATCGTGCGGGGGCTGGACCGCTTCATTATCCGCGGACTGCGGGAAACGGAGCCGTACCTGGTGGGCGAGGTGGAGGACTTCCCTCTGATTACGGAGGGGGTCGACGAGGCCCTGTTGGCGCGGGTGGAGATCCGCTTTTACCGCTACCTGCGCCTGCTGAAAGAGGCACAGGGGCTTTCCATCACCATCAACAACCTTCCGGAGGACGCCGAGGGCGTGGCCTGGATGGTGGCCTGGGGACTGCAGGTGGACCTGGCCGAGCGGCAGGGCCTGCTCAGCTTGCCGCGCCTGCAGGATATCCTGCTCAAGGAGGAGGCGCTCCTGCACAAAGAGGTCGAGATCCTGCAGATGCTGACGTTGGAGCAGGTGAAGCGGCGCATGCCGCCGGCGGAAATGGGCTATCTGTCCTTTAACTGAAACTCATCCTAAGGGAACGGATAATGCCGCTGGAAAAGGGGTTGGTGCAGGTATACACCGGGGACGGGAAGGGCAAGACAACCGCCGCGCTGGGACTGGCCCTGCGCGCCGCCGGCCACGGCCTGCGGGTGCACATCGTGCAGTTCATGAAAGGATGGATGGAATCCGGCGAACAGCAGGCGGTGGCGTACCTGCCGACCGTCACCCTGGCGCGTTTTGGCCGCCGCGGGTTTGTGCATCCCAAGCATCCCCGCCCGGAGGACTTCGCGCAGGCGCGGCTGGCGCTGGAGGAGGGCCGGCGAGCTATGCACAGCGGGGAGGTGGATATCCTCATCCTGGACGAGGCCATCACCGCCCTGTCGTTCGGCCTGCTCTCCCTGGACGATATCCTGAAACTGCTGGATGAACGGCCGCCGCATATGGAGCTGGTGCTGACCGGGCGCGATGCGCCGGAGGAGCTGTGCCGGCGCGCCGACCTGGTGACCGAGATGTACGCCCGCAAACACCCGTTCGAGCAGGGCATCGAGGCCCGGCGCGGCATCGAGTATTGAGGCCTGGCGGCGGCTTTCACCAGAGGAGACCGCACTGGGGCCGACGCAGTTTCGCCGAAAGCGAAACCTGATGGTATAATATAATTTGGAAAGCGAAGCCGACGGCGGCTTTCGGACGCGTGTCTATTTTTACGGAGGATACCCTATGTCGGGACATTCGAAATGGTCGACCATTAAGCGGAAGAAGGGCGCCCAGGACGCCAAGCGCGGGCAGTTGTTCACCAAGCTGGGCAAGGAGATTGAAATCGCCGCCCGCGAGGGGGCCGACCCCGAGTTCAACTTCAAACTGCGCATGGTGATTGAGAAAGCCAAGGCCGCCAACATGCCGCGCGAGAACATCGAGCGGGCCATCCGGCGCGGCGCCGGCCTGGAAAAGGGCGCGGCGGCCCTGGAGGAGCTGGTGTACGAAGGTTACGGTCCCAACGGGGTGGCCCTGATGATGAGCGTGGTCACTGACAACCGCAACCGGGCGGTGGCGGAGATCCGCCGGCTCCTGGCCCGCAGTGGCGGAAGCTTGGGCGAATCGGGCTGTGTGGCGTGGCTCTTCGACCAAAAGGGATTTATCACCGTGCCCTTGGACGGCCAGGACCCCGACGAAGTAGCGATGATGGCCATTGACGCCGGCGCAGAGGACGTGAACATCAGCGACGACGTGGTGGAAGTATACACCAAGCCGGACGAGCTTCATAAGGTGCGTGAGGCCCTGCAGTCCGCCGGCCTGCAGGTGGAAAACGCCCAGCTCCTGATGAAGCCCAAGTCCACCATCACCCTGGATGAAGAAGCCGCGTTAAAAACCCTGCGCCTCATCGAGGCCCTTGAAGAGCTGGACGACGTGCAGGAAGTGTATTCCAACCTGGAGCTGACGGACGAACTGCTGGCCAAGTACGAGGAGCAGGGATAATTGCGGGTGCTGGGCATTGACCCGGGCACGGCCATCACCGGTTACGGCGTGGTGGAGGAACGGGCCGGCGAGCTTTCCCTGGTGGAATGCGGGGTGATCCGCACGTCCCCGGATGCCGGACTGCCGGCCCGGCTGAAGGAAATTTATCAGGCCGTGCAGGGATTGATCGCCCGATCGGCGCCGGCGGCTGTGGCGATCGAGGCGCTCTTCTTCAACACCAATGTGCGCACAGCGTTCGCCGTGGGGCAGGCCAGAGGGGTCTGCCTGCTGGCGGCGGCGCAAGCGCACCTGCCGGTCTATGAGTATACACCCCTGCAGGTCAAGCAGGCCGTGGTCGGCTATGGGCGCGCCGAAAAACAGCAGATTCAGGAGATGGTGCGCCTGATGCTTCGGCTGGAAGATATCCCGCGCCCGGATGATGCGGCCGATGCCGTCGCCATCGCCATCTGCCACCATCACATGTGGCGGATGCAGGCGCTAACCGACGCCGCACTGCACGAAACCGAGTAGGGGTCAGCATGGCCGGCAAATACCGCCTCCTGGTGGTGGAAGACGAACGCCCACTGCGCAACCTGGTGATGAACGCCCTGACCTCCGCCGGCTATGAGGTCTTCGGCGTTCCCGACGGTCTCCAGGCCATGGAGTTCTTCGCCCAGAACCATGTGGACATGGTCATCCTCGACATCATCATGCCCCAGGTGGACGGCATTCAGGTCTGCCGCTGGATCCGTCAGCGTTCGGACGTGCCTATCGTCATGCTCACCGCGCTGGACCGCACGGAGGACGTGGTGACGGGGTTCGAGGCCGGCGCGGACGATTACATCACCAAGCCCTTTACCTTCGAGGAACTGCGGGCGCGTATCGAGGCCATCTTCCGGCGCATGGAGTGGATGGCACGCCGGCGCCCCCGCAGTGTGCTTTCCTATGAGCCGCTGACCGTGGACCCCAACGCGCACCGTGTGACCCTCGCCGGCCAGGAAGTGCATGTCACCCCCATGGAGTTCGAGCTACTGTATTACTTGATGAGTCACGCCGGCGAGGCCGTCCCCAAGGAGACGCTCTTCCGCGAGGTGTGGGGCTATGAATATGTGGAGGGGCTGAACCTGGTGGAGGTGGCGGTACGCCGGCTGAGGGAGAAGATCGAGCCGGACCCCTCGCGGCCGACCTATATCCAGACCGTGCGGGGCATCGGGTACCGCTTCGTCCCTCCAGAAGCCCAGGGAGCGGCGTCATGATTCACGCGATACGCGGCCGGCTCCGGGGCCGGGGCCGGCAGTATGTGGTGGTGGACATCGGCCCGCTGGATCTGGTGGTGCATGTGCCGGCGTCCCTGCTGGAAGCGGAATGGGACATCGGCGACGCCATCGAGCTGTTCACCTATCTCCATATCCGGGAGAATGAGTGGACGCTGTACGGCTTTGAGTCCCTGGAACAGCGCCGGCTGTTTGAGCTTCTGTTGGAGGTGAACGGCATCGGCCCTCGCCTGGCCCTTTCCATCCTCTCCGCTTTCTCGCCGGAGGTGTTGGTCAGCGCCATCGCCCAGGGCAACGCGGATGTTATCGCGCGTGCGCCCGGCGTCGGGAATAAGGCGGCCCAGCGGGTGGTCCTGCATCTGCAGGACAAGCTGGAGCTGGTGGGGATCGCTGGCGCGGAGCTGGCCAGCGGCGAAACCGACGCAGAGCTGGTAGAGGCCCTGCGCTCGCTGGGGTACAATGTGGTGGAAGCCCAGCGAGTGGTGCAGATGCTCCCCAAGGATGTCACGGATCTGGAAGAGCGCCTGCGGCTGGCATTGATGCAGTTGGGGCGCGCCTGAGCCGGCCTATTTGCCAATACAGAACTCGCTGAAGATACGGTCCAGCAGTTCCTCGTCCGCTGTTTCCCCCGTGATTTGACCCAGTGCGTCCAGGGCCTCGGATAGGTCTATGCTGATGCAGTCGGCCGGCAGGCCCTGTGCCCAGGATGCGCGCGCGGAGCGCACGCTCTCCAGCGCGGCGGACAGCGCCTGCTTATGGCGCGGACTGCTGACCACGGCCTCGTTCTGCGGTGTGACATGCCCACCCAGCACCATATCCAGGATGCGATCTTCCAGTTCGGGTAAGCCCTGGCCGGTCAGGGCCGAGACGTGGACGCGCGGCCGGCCGGCGGGCAAGGCACCCTCGTCCAGCGCCTGCGGCAGGTCGCACTTGTTAATGACGATGAGCGCCGGCCGCTCTCCCAACAGCCCCAGGATGGCCTGGTCCTGGGGCTGGAGGGGCATGCTCCCATCCACCACCGCCAGCACCAGGTCCGCCGTCGCCAGGGCGGCGCGACTGCGCTCCATGCCCAGTTCCTCGATGGGATCGCGCGGCGCATGGTCCAGGCCGGCCGTGTCCACCAGCACCAGCGGGATGCCCTGCAGGTTCAGCGTTTCCTCGACCGTGTCGCGCGTTGTGCCGGGGATGGGAGTGACGATGGCGCGGTTGGTGCGCAGGAGGGCGTTCAGGAGGCTGGACTTGCCCACATTCGGCCGGCCGATGATGGCGGTGCGGATGCCCTGCCGATAGATGATGCCGCGATCCGCCGTCTCCAGGAGATGAGCCAGCTCCCGTTCGATATCCGCCAGCTCTGCCCCCACGTCAATCTGGGGTATCTCATCCTCAGGGAAATCAATGCTGGCGACCACATGGGCCTGGACGCCCATCATCCGCTGGCGGAGCGCGCGAATCCATGCAGACAGCGCGCCGCTGAGCTGACCGACCGCCACCTGCAGGCCGGCGGATGTCTTCGCCCGCACGATATCCAGCACCGCCTCGGCCTGGGCCAGGTCAATGCGGCCGTTGAGGAAGGCGCGCAGGGTGAACTCGCCGGGGCCGGCCAGCCGCGCGCCGGCCAGCAGGCACAGCTCCAGCACCCTGCGGGTGGCGACAATCCCGCCGTGGCAGTTGATCTCGACGACGTCCTGGCGGGTGTAGGTATGGGGCGCCGGCATGAAGCTGACCAGCACTTCGTCCACTTCCTGGCCGCTGGCCGGGTCAATGACATGGCCAAGAATGAGCTGGCGCGGCGGCAGGCCGCCGGCGGCGCGCCTGCTGGCTGGCCGGAACAAGCGCCGTAGGATGCCGGCACTCTCCGGGCCGCTCAGACGCACGATGCCGATGCCGCCCTCGCCCAACGGCGTGGAAATGGCGGCGATGGTATCGTCAAGGCTGTACGATAGGCCGCGGGCCATCGGGTATCCCCTGACTACCTCCCTCCACAGAAGTGTCCTCGGTGACTCTCACCGGATACGTTCGCGCGCCTCCTCCAGGACCGCCTGCAGGTCTGGGGGGAGCGGTGCGGAGAATTCCATCGGCCGGCCCGTGACGGGGTGACGGAAGGACAGCCGCGCCGCGTGGAGGAACTGGCGCGGGCAGGCAAGCCGGCTTCGCCGCCGGCCGTATACCTCGTCCCCCACCACCGGATGCCCGATAAAGGCCAGATGCACGCGGATCTGGTGCGTGCGGCCGGTTTTCGGCATGACCTCCAGCAGGGCGTACTCGCCGAGCGGCTCCAGGACGCGGTACGCGGTGACCGCCGGCCGGCCTTCCGCCACCACTGCCATGCGCTTGCGCTGACGCGGGTCGCGCCCGATGGGCGCGTCGATAAGCCCAGCCGGCGCGGAAGGCATGCCGTGCACCAACGCCAGATAGACCTTTTCCACCTGGCGGGCCTGGAACTGGGCCTGCAGGGCGCCCCGGGCACTGGCCGATTTGGCCACGATCAGCAGGCCAGATGTATCCTTATCCAGCCGGTGCACGATGCCCGGGCGGGGGTAATCCACGCCGGCCTCTTCCTCATCCTCCTCTTCGCTCTCCCACCAGTCCAGCTCTGCCCAGGCGGGGAAGCGCGCCAGCAGAGCGTTGACCAAGGTGCCGCTGGTGTGGCCGGGCGCCGGATGCACCACCATGCCGGCCGGCTTGTTGATGACCAGCAGATGATCGTCCTCGTAAAGGATGTCAAGGGGTATCGGCTCAGGGAGGATGCGGACCTCCTCCGGCGGCGGGATAAGGACGCGAATGTGCTGACCGGGATCCAGGCGAGTGCTGGGACGCGTCGGCCGGCCGTCCAGCGTGACGCGCCCCTCTTCGATCCACCCCTGGATCCGAGAGCGCGAGACATCGGCCAGGTGGTCGGCCAGGAATTTATCCAGGCGCATGCCGGCCGCTTCGACCGGCACCGTGAAAACTCGCTCCTCTTCGAACGGCATGCCACGGTTCCCCATCACGCTATGTCGGGAAGTCTTCGGCGGACCAGGCGCGCGGGTGAAGCAGGAGCCGATAAGCCAGCAAGCCGACGCCTACCACAATAAAGGTATCGGCGAAGTTGAAGACCGGCCACATATGGAAATCCATGAAATCCACCACATAGCCCAGGCGCACGCGGTCGAGCAAATTGCCCAGCGCCCCGCCCAACTGCATGGCCAGGCTGATCTTCAACAGCCATTCATCGCCGGGCACATGGCGGAAGTACAGGGCGATGGCCAGGATGACCACCACCGCCACAATGACCAGCACGACACTGCCGTTCTGAAAGAAGCCGAAGGCGGCGCCGGTGTTGGTCACATAGGTAAAGGAGAAGAGATGGGCCAGCGCCGGCGTGGGCCGGCGTGTCTCATACAGGGCAAGATGGCTCACCACCAGGTACTTGGTGAACTGGTCGAAGGCCAGGAAGACCAGCGCTATGGCCGGCAGAAAGAGCCAGCCTCGCCATCCCTCCGTGTTCGTCTTTGCTTCCGCTGTCTCCATATGCCATACACTCTCCATTAGATGGATGGGGCGGCGGGCCGGCCCACCGCCCCATCGCTTGCGCCATTTTCAGGAGACCCGCAGAATGCCCAGTTCGATGGAATGCTTGTCAATGTCCAGGGAGGCGCGGAAGCTTTCCGCCGGCGCCGGCGCTTGATACAGCGCTTCTGCCAGCGTCTCTGCGCGCACATAATCCCCGAACTGCTCCATGACCCGGGTTAATGTCTCGTCCGCCTGGTAGTAAATGTGGATGCGATCATCCACCTCAAAGCCGGCGTCCTTGCGCATGACCTGGATACGGCGGATGATCTCACGGGCCAGGCCCTCGCTGATCAGCTCGGGGGTCAGGCGCACGTCCAGCGCCACCATATAGCCGGCCTCTTCGACCACCTCGAAGCCCTCGCCGGCGGAGACCTGCACGTTCAGCTCCTCCGGCAGGAGACTGACCTCCTGGCCATCCACGGTCAGGGTCACGGGCTGGCCGGCGCTGACTTTGGCGGCGACCTCCGCCGGGTCGCAGGCCGCCAGCGCGGCGCGGATCTTCGGATACAGCGCGCCGTACTTCTTGCCCAGCAGGCTGGGGATGCCGCTGACCGAGTACTGGATGACGCCCGACAAGTCTTCGACAAGCTCCATCCCCTTCAGGTTCAGCTCATCCACCACCTGATCGCCCAGGCGCTGGAGCGCTTCTTTCTCGGCCGGCGTGCGCACCTTGACCAGGGCCTTGGCCAGCGGTTGGCGCACCTTGATGCCGGCCTTGTTACGGGCGGCATGCCCCAGCCGCACGATGCGCATCACCAGTTGGGTATCCTCGATGAGCTTCTCATCCACCAGCTCGCGCCGGGCCACCGGGAAATCGGTCATGTGCACGCTGGGCGGCGCGTCGGGCCGCACGCTGAGCACCAGGTTGCGGTAGATCTCCTCCGCCACGAACGGCGTGAAGGGGGCCAGCAACTGCGACAGGGTCACCAGGCACTCATACAGCGTCAGGTAGGCGGCGGCCTTGTCGCGATTTTCGCCACTGCGCCAGAAGCGCCGGCGGGAACGCCGCACGTACCAGTTGGACAGGTCGTCCACGAAGTCGGCGATGGGGCGCGTCGCGCCGGTCAGGTCGAAATTGGCCATGCGCGTGTCCACCGTCTCGATCAGCTTGTGCAGTTCCGCCAGTATCCACCGGTCCAGCTCGGGCCGCTCCGACACGGGCACGTCGTGCGCCGTCGGGTCGAACCCGTCCAGGTTGGCGTACAGGACGAAGAAGGCATAGGTGTTCCAGAGCGTCAGCAGGAACTTGCTCACCACCTCGCCAATGAGGTTGAGCGAGACGCGGCGCTCCAGCCACGGCGGTGCGGCGGTGTACAGGTACCAGCGCAGGGCATCGGCGCCATGGGTTTTGATGACGTCCATCGGGTCAATGGCATTGCCCTTGGACTTGCTCATCTTCTCGCCGTCCTCATCCAGGATGAGGCCCAGCACCACGCAGTTGCGGAAGCAGGGCTGGTCGAAGACCAGGGTCGAGATGGCGTGCAGGCTGTAGAACCAGCCGCGCGTCTGGTCCACCGCCTCGCTGATGAAATCGGCGGGGAACTGCTTGCGGAACCATTCCTGGTCGCCGTAGGGGTAATGGTACTGGGCGATGGGCATGGCGCCGGAATCGAACCAGCAATCAATGACTTCCGGCACGCGCCGCATGGTGCCGGCGCATTCCGGGCAGGGATACGTCACCTCGTCGATGTACGGACGATGCAGGTCCATCTCGGCGGGGTTGAGCGCCTTGTACTGATTGGCCCGTTCTTCCCCGACCTTCTGGCGCAGTTCCTGGATGCCGCCGATGCACTCCTGATGTCCGCACTGCTCGCATGTCCAGACCGGCAGAGGGGTGCCCCAGTAGCGATCGCGGCCCAACGCCCAGTCCACGTTGTTGGCCAGCCAGTTCCCGAAGCGCCCGTACTTGATGTGCTCGGGATACCAGTTGATCAGCTCGTTGTTGGCCAACAGGCGGTCGCGCACCCGGGTGGTTTCGATGAACCAGGTGGTCTTGGCGTAGTAGAGCAAGGGGGTGTTACAGCGCCAGCAGAATGGGTATGTATGGCGGTAGGTGGTGGCGCGGTACATCAGCCCCCGCCGGCGCAGTTCCTCGATGATGAGCGGATCGGCATCCTTGACGAACATGCCGCGCCAGGGCGTCACCGCGGAGATGAAGCGGCCGCGCTCGTCCACCGTCTGGATGATGGGCAGGTCGTACTCCTTGCCCAGCTCCATGTCCTCGGCGCCGAAGGCCGGCGCGATATGCACCAACCCCGTGCCCTCGCTGGTGGTGACGAAGTCAGCCTCCACCACGTAGCAGTAATCTTTCTCCACCGGCAGGAAGGTATACAGTGGGTGGTAGTGTCGGCCGACCAGCTCGCGCGCTGACAGCTCGCGGACGATGGTGTACTCGCCCTGCAGGGCATAATCCAGCAGGTCCTTGGCCAGGATGAGCCGTTCCGTGCCGTTGCCGGCGGTCTTCTGCTCCACCATCACATAGGTCACCTCAGGATGGACGGCGACGGCCACGTTGCCCGGCAGGGTCCAGGGCGTGGTGGTCCACACCAGCAGATACGTGCCCGGCTCGTCCACCAACGGGAAGCGCACGAAGATGGACGGGTCCTCCGCCTCCCGATACCCCTGCGCCACCTCATGGTCGGAAAGGGGCGTGCCGCAGCGCGGGCAGTACGGCACCACCTTATAGCCCTGATAGAGCAGGTCCTTTTCCCAGATTTGCTTCAGGGTCCACCAGACCGATTCGATATACTCGTTGTCCAGCGTGACGTAGGGGTTCTCCAGATCGATCCAGAAGCCCAGCCGGTCAGTGAGCTCTTCCCATTCCCGCACGTACTTGAAGACGCTCTCGCGGCATTTCTGGTTGAACTCGGCGATGCCGTATTCCTCGATGGCCTGTTTGCCGGAGAAGCCCAGCATCTTCTCCACTTCCAGCTCCACCGGCAGGCCGTGGGTGTCCCAGCCGCCCTTGCGCCAGACGAAGCGCCCTTTCATGGTCTGGTAGCGCGGGAAGGCGTCCTTGACGGCGCGCGTCAGGGCATGGCCGATGTGCGGGAGGCCGTTGGCCGTGGGTGGGCCTTCGTAGAAGACCCACGGTTCGGCGCCCTCGCGATTGCGCACACTGCGCATGAAGATGTCGTTTTCCTTCCAGAACCTGAGGATCTTCTCCTCCAGGCTCGGGAAGTGGACATGGGCCGGCACGGGTGTGAATCGTTCTGCCATCTCCATACTCCTCCAGTTCGAAAGCCGCCGCATTGGCGGTCAGGGTTCTAAGGCGATGAGCATGCGCTATCCATACGGGCGCGCAGAAGCTCCATGCTCTCGGCAGTGAACAGCATGCCCGGGTGAATACTATGCTCTTATGCAACGACAACGGGCGGATGTTCGATTTCACGCCATGGCGCTTACCGCACCGCCTTCAGCACCAGCGGCAGGCAAAGGCGGTGCTGTGCCGGCGCGCTGATCCAGAAGCCGCCGGAGAGGGTGTAGCCCCCGCCGGAGAGCATCCCGGCATCCGGCTGGCCGGCCGTGCCGTCCAGGGCGTAGCCACCGCCCTCGCTCCAGGTGTATCCCCCGCCGTCTATCGTGCTCCAGGTCAAATCGTAGCCGCCGCCCGGTTGGGCAGAGACGCCGGCGGCGATGGCCAGCGACAGCAGGGCGACCAGGGGTAACAG
>JACIWP010000097.1 GCA_014360855.1 Anaerolineae bacterium | reverse complement strand
GCAGGTTCTGCGCGTCGTCCTCTTCGGCCAATTTGCGGCAGAAGACGCATCCCTCTGGCTTCTCCGCGTTGGTAAGGTATGCCATGCGCCAGGGTGACCAAAGACGTTCCATGGTCAGATATTCCGTCCTTATGCACAGGATAGCTCGCACGCATCATACCACATTTTCCGCATTCTGGCAACGCGGGCTGGGGGAAGCTTGGCGAAGGGCGCCGGCCGTGTTATAATGCCGGCCGGCGATTCATGCATCTGGGCTGCAGGAGTGAAGGAATGTACATCGGCCGCCCCCGGCGCCGGCGTTCGCGCCCCGGCCGGGTCCTGCTGTTACTAGTGCTGGACCTGGTCCTGATCGGGCTGGGATATTACATCTTCACACAGCAACCGCAGTGGGTGCGCCCCTTCGAGCCAACCCCCACCCCCACCCCCACCGCGGCATCCTATGTGGAAGAGGGGGACCGCTATTACGCCAATGGGCAGATGGATGCCGCTATCGAGGCCTACGAGCAGGCGCTTCTGCTGGAGCCGGACAACGCCGAGGTGCTGGCAAAACAGGCCCGTCTGCTGGCCTGGGAGGGGGAATCGGAAAAGGCGGTTCAGCGTGCCCAGCAGGCGCTGGAGCTGGAGCCGGATAACGCCTTTTTGGAAGCGACCATGTGTATGGTGCTGGATTGGGCCGGCCAGGTGGACGAGGCCATCAAGCACGGCCTGCGCGCCGTGGACCTGGATCCGGACTTCCCCGAGGCCTATGCCTTCCTGGCGGAGGCCTACACCGACAAGGGACGAGCCGACAAGGGCTGGGAGATTAAACAGAAGGCGCTGGAGCTGGATGGCAGTAATCTGATCGTCCTGCGCACGGCCGGCTACGTGCTGGAATCGCAGGGCAAGTATAAGCAGGCGGTCGAGTACTATCAGAAGGCGCTGGAGGTGCACCCGAAATGGGTACTGCTTCACCTCTCCCTGGCGCGCAACTACCTGCTGTTGAAGGATAAGGACAATGCCTTAGCGCGGTTGAAGGCCGCGCTGGCCATCGCGCCGGATAATCCTCACGTCCTGGACCAGGTGGGTTGGGCATATTATTCCCTGCAGGATTACGAGCTGGCGGAGGCCAATCTCCAGCGAGCCATTGAGCTGGACCCGGCGTACGCGCCGGCCTACGGCCATCTGGGCGTGGTCTACTACGTCCAGCGCAACTATGAATCGGCCATCACGCACCTGGAAAAGGCCATTGCCCTGGGCCTGGATTCCGTAGAGTACTATTACGAGCTGGGGCTGTCCTACGCGTACCTGGGGCAGTGCGACCAGGGAATACCTTGGTTGGAACGCGCGCTGCAAGAGGATCCCACCGCAGAACCTGCATGGCAAGGCATCAGTATTTGTGAGGGGGGCAACAGCACAGAACAGTCGCCCTGATCACACCGGGAGCGCATTATGACTCGCGAAACGGGAGAGGAAGAACGCGAGCGGGCCGACGTTCAGTTTGGGCGTGAGCTTCCTCCGCTCCGACTGGCATGGATGGCGGGCGCGCTCGCGTTTTCGACCGCTACACTGGGGGTAGGCCCCTATGTCGCAGAAATAGTAGGCGAATGCGCCTGGCTCACCTTTCTCCTCGCCGGCGGTATCGGGGGGTTGTGGGGGATCACCGTGGCCGAAATGCTCTCCCGGCCGGCGTGGCGTACCGTGGGATTTTATGGCCTAGCACAACGGGAAGACGACAGCGATCTCCTCACTTTTTTCGCCGGCTGGTTTCTCCTCCTCGGTTTTGTGGGACTAACAGGTCTGCTGGCTCGCGTGGCAGGGGCATATTTGCTTCAGGCACTGATTGCCCTCGATGAGAACTTTTCTCCGCCGGCGTTGCTCCTCACGGCCCTCTGGCTGGTGCTGGCAGTGCTGGGAAATATCGCCGGCACGCTCCGTAATCGGCAGTTGATGTCCCGCCTTGTCGGTGGGCTGATTGCCCTGATGGTGCTGACGTTTCTCTTTGGTGTACCTCACACTGACGTGAAACGTCTTGCTATCCAGAGAGCCCCTTCTCTTCTATCTTGGCTCTCTTCCCTGGCGATGCTGGCACCTATCGCCGCCGGCATCGAGCTGGCTCTCCAGGCGCGCGCCGAGGTCCGGCGGGAGATGACAGTCGTTCGCACGACCTTGGCCCTTCTCCTCCCCGGCACGATGCTCCTGGCCGGCCTCCTATTGGCTGGGTATTTTACCCAGGTGAATGTATCTCCCTCGGCGATGGGGCTAACCTGGATCGGGCGCTGGTTCGTGGAACGCTGGGGGAATGCCGCCGGCGCGCTCGAAAATGGGTATCTCGCTGCCTTGCTGGGTGTCTCTCTTTCCACGCTGATGCTCACCGGTCTGAGGTGCCTCTATCCGATGGTGCGCGACGGTTTTCTGCCGTCCTTCCCCACCTCCTCGCCCAAGGTGCGGCGCGCCGGCTGGTTGGTGACGTTTGGAGCACTTTCCCTGGCCGGCGGCGTTTTGATCTCGGATCAGGTGCTCCTTTCCCTCAGCGCTGGCGGGTTCCTGCTGGTGATCGGGCTAGTAAGCTTGCGCAGCGCCACCACGCCGGCCGCGGCGCTGACGCATCCCCTTCCGTTCCGCCCCCTGGTGCCGCTGCTCTCGGCCATCGTCTCTGCCCTCCTGGCTGCCAATCTGACGCATGCGGGGTTGTTGGGGCTCTTTGTCTGGGGCGGGCTTGGGATCATCTTGTTTCTTCTCTACGGCCGAAAGGCGCACATCAAGGCCCAAAAGGGTCAACAGCTTTTCGTCCCACGCAAGGAACTACACCAGCCCGAAAAACCGAAAGAGGGGTTTCGAGTCCTCGTGCCGGTCATCGGTGGAAGTGTGCGCCGAATGCAGATCCAGATCGCCCTTGCCCTGGCACGACGGCGGGGAGGGGAAGTGCTTCCTCTCAACGTAGTGGTGTTGTCCGAACAAATGGGATGGCAGGAGGGGCGTCGTCTAGCGCAGGAACAATCGCAGCTCCTGGCCTGGTCCGTTCCGAATGGGGATGCTGTCGGCGTCTCCATCTATCCCATCACGCGGTTGGCGCGCGATGCGGCTTGGGGCATCCTCGAGACAGCTCGCGAGGAAAAGTGTGACCTCATTATCCTGGGCTGGAAAGGGACAAAAGGAAGGGATGACGCGCGCCTGAGCCGAGTGATCGATACTGTGGTTCAGCATGCGCCCTGCGATGTGGCGGTGGTAAAAGGGGCCGAGATGAAGCGAATCGGTCATATCCTGGTTCCTACCGCCGGCGGCCCCCATGCTCCTCTGGCCGCGGCTCTGGCCCTAGAACTGGCGGAAACGCATGACGGCCGCGTCACCCTCTTGAATATCACCCCGCCCAACCCCACCGAGGAAGATTTGGCCCAGGCGCGGGAGCGTCTGGCCTCCACGATCGAGGGGCTGCCGGAAAGCGAACGTATCCAATTCAAGATAATTCCGCCGGAAGGAAATATTGCTGAGACGATTCTCGCTGAGAGCCGGCGGGGGTATGACCTCCTCCTTATCGGATCGACTGAAGTGGGCGTGCTGGACCAAATCATCTTCGGCAATGTCCCGGAGCAAGTCGCGCAGGAGGCAACCATTCCCGTCGTCCTGGTCCGGCGCTATCTTGGCGCGGCGCGCTACTGGACGTTTCAGATCTGGCATCTGCTGGATCGGATTTTCCCCGATTTGTCCATGGAGGAGCAAATTGCGCTTTATCGTCACCTTCGGGAGGACGCGCGCCCGGGCGTCAATTACTTCACCCTCATTGTGCTTTCTTCTGTCATCGCCACCCTGGGATTGTTGCAGAACAGCGCGGCGGTCATCATTGGCGCAATGCTCGTGGCACCGTTTATGACGCCGATCATGGCGATCTCCATGGCACTGGTACGGGGAGATGTACGGCTCCTGACCCTCTCCCTGGAATCGGTCTTGAAAGGGATGGTGGCATCCCTTGCCCTTGCCATTCTGTTGACGTGGATTGTGCCCCAGCCTGCGGTGGGCAGTGAAATATTGGCACGCACCCATCCCTCTCTGCTGGATCTGGTGGTGGCTCTGGCGTCCGGTGCGGCGGGCGCCTATGCGCTGGGCCGTAAGGAAGTGGCCGCGGCCCTGCCCGGCGTGGCCATCGCCGCGGCGTTGATGCCTCCACTCTGTGCTGCCGGCATTGGCTTGGCTTTGGGGAATGGCACCATCGCCGGCGGCGCTCTCCTGCTTTTCCTCGCTAACCTCATCGCCATCGCGGTCGCCGGGGCGGTCATCTTCCTTCTGCTGGGCATTCGGCCCCCGCGCGCAAGGGATACCCGCCTGCGGCGTGCATTTCTCATCTCTTTTCTCCTCCTCGTGGCGGTTTCTATCCCCTTAGTGGTGATTTTACAGAATTCGGTACGGCAAACACGTCTTGAAGGAGAGATCCGAGGTACTGTTCAGGAGCATATCGCGGGCTGGGAGGGCGAAACGAAGTTGGGGGAGATGAAATTGGATATACGCGCGCGCCAGCCGAGTGTGGAAGTATGGTTGTATGCCTCTCAAGTTCCCTCTCAAGAGGAGTTCCGGGCGCTCGCCGGCGCGGTGCGAACCCTTCTGAGCACTGAGGCGGACGTTCGCATCACAGTCATCCCCATTACCCTCTTTCACGCCGGTGCACCGGCATCGGCACGCTAGCACTCCAAACCTAAGAGTGCTAATTCCCCTCTTTGAAATTTGACAAACAAGTCCCAATTGAGTATATTACAGGCTAGAAATTAGCACTCTCCATGAAAGAGTGCTAAGAACGAGAGCAAAGCCCGAACATTTTATCAGGACAAAGGAGGTTGGTCACTATGGCAGTCAATCTCAAACCCCTGGCGGACCGCATCGTGGTGAAGCCGCTGGAGCAGGAAGAGAAGACCCCGGGCGGCATTATCCTGCCGGAGACGGCCAAGGAGAAGCCGCAGGAGGGCGAGGTGCTGGCAGTGGGCCCCGGCCGCATGGGCGAGGACAACAAGCGCATCCCCATGGAAGTCAAGGTCGGCGATATCGTGCTGTTCGCTAAGTACGCCGGCACCGAGGTCAAGATCAAGGACGAGAAGTACCTGATCCTCAAGGAAAGCGACGTGCTGGCGATCGTGGAGAAGTAATCCCCCGTTTTCCCTCAAAACCATTATACCGCATATACACCACATAAGGAGGATATGACATATGGCTAAGCAGTTGGTATTCGCCGACGAAGCTCGCCGAAACCTGAAGATCGGAATTGACACCCTGGCCAACGCGGTAAAGACCACCCTGGGTCCCAAGGGCCGCAACGTCGCGCTGGACAAGAAATGGGGTTCCCCGACCATCACCCATGACGGCGTGACGGTGGCCAAAGAGATTGAACTGGAGGATCCGTATCAGAACATGGGTGCCCAGCTCCTGAAGGAAGCGGCCACCAAGACCAACGATGTGGCCGGCGACGGCACCACCACCGCCACGGTCCTGGCGCAGGCCATCGTGAACGAGGGCCTGAAAAACCTGGCCGCCGGCGCCAACCCCATGCTCCTCAAGCGCGGCATTGAGGCGGCCACCGAGGCCGTGGTCAAGGCCATCAAGGAAATGAGCATCCCCGTCACTACCAAGCAGGAAATCGCCAACGTGGCGGCCATCTCCTCCGCCGATAAAGAGATCGGCGACCTCATCGCCGAAGTGATGGACAAGGTCGGCAAGGACGGCGTCATCACCGTCGAGGAGTCCAAGGGTCTCGAGTTCGAGACCGAGTACGTCGAAGGCATGCAGTTCGACCGCGGCTACATCTCGCCCTATTTCGTCACCAATCCTGAGGCGATGGTCGCCGAGCTGGAAGACCCCTTCATTCTGATCACCGACAGGAAGGTCTCGGCCGCCACCGATATCGTGCCCATCCTGGAGAAGCTGGTGCAGATCGGCAAGCGCGACCTGGTCGTCATCGCCGAAGATGTGGACGGCGAAGCGCTGGCCACGCTGGTGCTGAACAAACTGCGGGGCCTGCTGAACGTGGTGGCGGTCAAGGCGCCTGGCTTCGGTGATCGCCGCAAGGCCATGCTCCAGGATATCGCCATCCTGACCGGCGGCACGGTCATCACCGAGGAAATGGGCCGCAAGCTGGAGACCGCCCAGATCAGCGACCTGGGTCGCGCCGATAAGGTGCGCGTCACCAAGGAAGAGACCACCATCGTCGGCGGCAAGGGCGACGAGAAGATGATCAAGGCGCGCATCGAGCAGATCAAGGCGGAGATCGAGCAGTCCACCTCCGACTATGATCGCGAGAAACTGCAGGAGCGCCTGGCGAAGCTCGCCGGCGGTGTGGCGGTCATCCGCGTGGGCGCCGCGACCGAGACCGAGCTGAAAGAGAAGAAGCATCGCGTCGAGGACGCGCTGTCGGCGACCCGCGCCGCGGTGGAAGAGGGCATCGTCCCGGGCGGCGGTGTGGCCCTGCTGAACGCCGTCCCGGCGCTGGACAACGTCAAGATGCAGTATCCGGATGAGCAGACCGGCGTGCTGATCGTGCGCCGCGCCCTTGAAGAGCCTATGCGCATGATCGCGGAGAACGCCGGCATGGACGGCGCCGTGGTCGTGGAAGAGGTGCGCCGGCTCCAGCGGGAGAAGAACAACCCGCGCATCGGCTATGACGTCATCGCCAACGAGTACACCGACATGGTGGAGCGCGGCATCATCGACCCGGCCAAGGTGACGCGTTCGGCCGTCGAGAACGCCGCCAGCATCGCCGCCATGATCCTGACCACCGAGGCGCTCATCACCGACATCCCTGAGAAGGAGAAGGCCGGCACGCCGACGCCGCCGGAGTATTAATACCACCTTCCGAACGCACTTCAGGCCCCTCCCCCACGGAGGGGCCTGCTGTTTTCCACCGCCGCGAGCTGTCTCGTACCATCCCTGCAGGCCCGGACGCCCATCCGTGTTTCTGGCGCGCCCGGTTTGCCTTTCGGATGTACATCGGTTATGATGCATGCGGTTGGTCGTCCGAGCCATATCTTCCCCTTCCCCCGAGCAGGGCTACATACGTTGTGCAAAGGAGGCAGGACATTGGATCAGACCGAACTGCTGCTCAAACGGCTGACGGAAGTGCCTGGTGTGCCGGGCTACGAGCATGAGGTGCGCCGGCTGATTCGCGAGGCGCTGCCGCCGGCGGCCGCTGTGGAACAGGACAAAATCGGCAGTCTGGTGGCGCGGCTGGAGGGAAGCGCGCCGGCGCCCCGGTTGATGCTGGCCGCCCACATGGACGAAGTCGGTTTCATGGTGCGCCACATTACCGACGAGGGCTTCATCAAGTTTGTGCCCTTGGGCGGCTGGTGGGATCAGGTGCTCCTCGCCCAGCGCGTCATCATCAAGACCCATAAGGGCGACGTCCCGGGCGTCATCGGGGCCAAACCGCCCCATATCCTGCCGAAAGAAGAGCGCGATAAGCTGGTGGAGAAGCGCGATATGTACATTGACATCGGGGCTACCTCGCGCCAGGAGGTCGAGGAGGCCGGCGTGCGCCTGGGGGACCCGGTGGTGCCGGTCAGTGACTTCACCATGCTGTCGGTCCCCAAGGCCTATCTGGGCAAGGCCTGGGATGATCGGATCGGGTGTGCGCTGATGGTGCAGGCGCTGGAGCGGCTGGCCGGCGAGCCGCACCCCAACACGGTGTACGCCGCGGCAACGGTCATGGAGGAGGTGGGACTGCGCGGCGCCAGGACCTCCGTCGCCCTGGTGGAGCCAGACGCGGCCATCATCCTGGAGTCGGACATCGCCGGCGATGTGCCGGGCATCAAACCCGAGGAATCTTCCATCAAACTGGGCAAGGGCCCCAGCCTCATGCTCTACGACGCCATGATGATCCCCAACCTGAAGTTCCGCGACCTGGTCATTGACACCGCCAGGGAGCTGAACATCCCCCTCCAGCTTTCCACCATGGAGGGCGGCGCCACCGACGGCGGGTACATCCATGTATATCGAACGGGCGTGCCGACGGTGGTCATCGGTGTGCCGGCGCGCCACATTCACAGCCACGTGGGCATCATCCATCGGGATGATTACGACCATGCCCTGGAGCTGGTGGTGGCGCTGGCCAAACGGCTGGATGCGGACACGGTGGCAGGCTTCCTGCCATAAGCAAGCCGGCAGGCTGTCCCTTTCTGGGACAGCCTGCCCTTTCACTTCGTGATATAGCACGCGAACCTTCTTGTTTCATATTTGCGCGAACGACTGCATTTCGATATAATGTATGTAATCGTGCGGCACGGGCACGAGTTCATTTTCCGCACGGTGCCAGCATATCCTACGGGAGGAACCGACATCGTGTCGAGATTACTATCCCGCAAAGTACTGCTCCCGGCGTTAGGCATCATCGCCTTGATCGTTGTCCTCTCCCTGCTTGTCCCTCCGGTGGTCCTGCCGGCTATCGAGATCGCTCCTGAAGTCGTCTTTCACCTGTTCGGCTTTCCTGTCACCAACACCCTGATTGCCAGTTGGATCTCCGTGATCACCCTGGTGTTGCTGGCCTATTTCGCTACGCGGAACATGAGCCTGGTGCCGAAGGGCCTGCAGAACGTCATGGAATGGGTGCTGGAGCTGATCTACGGGCTGGTGGAGAGCGTCGCCGGCCCCAAATGGGCGCCGAAATTCTTCCCCATCGTGACCACCATCTTCCTGTACATCATCATCTCCAACTGGACCGGCATCCTGCCCTTCTACGGGAGCGTCGGCTGGCTGCACGAGGCCCATGAGGGCGCCACTGGCTATCAGATCCGGGAAATCTCCGAGGGCTTGGCGCTGATCCTCCGTCAGCCGGCAGAACACGGACACGGCTACATCCTGGTGCCCTTCCTGCGCTCCGCCGCCACAGATGTGAACATGCCGCTGGCCCTGGCGCTGACGTCGGTGTTTCTGACCCAGTATTTCGGCATCCGGGCCCTCGGCCTGCGCTATTTCACCAAGTTCATCCATGTGGACTTTCGCCACGGCGTTTTCGAGGGTTTTGTCAACATGTTCGTGGGCCTGCTGGAGCTGGTGAGCGAGTTCGCCAAGATCATCTCCTTCACCTTCCGTCTATTTGGCAACATCTTCGCCGGCGAGGTCCTGCTGGGGGTGATGGCATTCCTCATCCCGTATATTGTCTCCCTCCCATTTTATGGGCTGGAGTTGTTCGTGGGCTTCGTGCAGGCCCTGGTCTTCATGATGTTGAGCGTCGTATTTTTCTCCCTGGCCACCCTGGGGCATGGGGAAGGCGAGCATGCGGAATAAGGCCGGCGTCCTGGCCTGACATAAACGAAATGTTCTCACCCTGAACCAATCAGCACATTGACAGGAGGCATTAAGAGACCATGGACCTCATGACGGCAAAGCAGTTCGCGGCGGCAATGGCCATTGGCCTGGGTGCCATCGGGCCGGCTCTGGGCATCGGATGGATGGGTGCTAAGGCTATGGAGGCCATCGGACGCAATCCCGAGGCCTCCGGCGAGGTGCGCAACAACATGATCCTGGCCATCGTGTTCGCGGAAGCGATCGCCATCTATGCCCTGGTGGTGGCTCTGATCATCAAATTCGTGTAATACCAGGATAAGGGATGTGATGCCGGCCGGCAGCCGGCTTCTTTCATTCTGATCTCGCCTGCGTATGCACCTGGGAGGAGATACCGTTGGAAAAGATCGGGATCAATCCTGGCTTGCTGGTCTCCCAGATTTTCAATTATACCCTGCTCCTCGTCGTCCTCTATTTCCTGCTCTACAAGCCGGTCCTGCGGATGTTCGAGGAGCGCAAGGCGCGCATCCGCAAAGGGCTGGAGGATGCCGAGGAAGCGGCGCGCCGGCGCGCGGAAGCCGAGCAGGAATACGAGCGCATCGTGGACGAAGCCCGGCGCGAGGGCCAGCGCATCATCGCTCAGGCCACCGAGACGAGCCAGCGCGTGGCCGCCGAAATACGGGCGAAGGCCGAGGCGGAAGCGGAGGAAATCCGCAAGCGCGCTCGCGAGGAGGCCGAGCGCATGCGCGAGCAGATGGCCCAGGAACTGCGCCGCGAGGTGAGCGACCTGTCGGTGGCCATCGCGCGCCGGCTCATCGGCACCACTCTGGATGAGGAGACTCAGCGCAAGCTGATCGAGAAATTCCTGGCGGAGACAGAGGCGCTGTCGTGAGACGCGAAGAACTGCCCTTGCACTATGCCCAAACGTTATATGAGATGGCGCTCGAGGAATGGGCATCCTGGCTGAAGAGCGTCCAGCAGGCTCTGGCCGAGGACCGGGCGCTGGCGGACTTTCTGGCTAGCGATGAGGCCTCGCCGGCGGAAAAGTACCAGCGCCTGCAGGCGGTGGTGCCGCCGGGGGCCAGCGAAAAATTTCGCCGCTTCCTGGGCTTCCTGCTGGACAAGGGCCATCTGCCCATGCTGACGGATGTGAGCGCCGCCTTCGAGCGTCTGATGGCGCGCGGCCGCGTGCGGGAGGTCGCTCATGTCACCAGCGCGGTGGAGCTGAGCGAGGAGGAGCGCGAGCGCATCACCGCCCTCATCCGCCGGCGCTTTGGGGCCGACGTGGACTGCGAGTTCCATGTGGACCCCTCCCTGCTGGGCGGCTTGCACATCCGGGTGGGCGACACCGTCATTGACGGCACGCTCGCCAGCCAGCTCGAACGCCTGCGCGAGCAACTGCTTTCCTCCTGACGGCGCGGCCGGCCATCGGTTTATGTCCTGAATCGTCGGCAAGGAGGTATATGCGTGGCCCT
>JACIWP010000096.1 GCA_014360855.1 Anaerolineae bacterium | reverse complement strand
CCGCCGGCCGCGCCTTCGACGTCATCGCCGGCGAAATCCGCGATCTGGCCCAGCGCTCCGCACGCTCTGTGGCGGAGATCGCCGAACTCAGTACTGCCATCCAGGCCGAGATGGATACCCTGCGCAGGGCGGTCGAAGCCACCCTGCCCTATATGGAACGCACCGCTGAACATGCGCAGGCCATGATCGAATCCACCCAACAGCAACAAGAACACACCGCCGAGATCACCCGAGCCGTCGGCGAGGCCGCCACCGCCGCCCAGCAGATAGCCGCCAGCACCGAAGAGGCCAGCAACGCGACCGAGGAACAGGTCGCCGCGCTGAACCAGATCTCTCATTCCGCCCAAAGCCTGGTCGAGCTGATCGACTCGCTGGAACAGTAACGGAGAGGTCCGCGGGGGTCGCGCAGGTAGGGAACAGCAAGGATTGTACCAAGTTGGCGGAAACATCACGCACGCAAGATAACGGCTGGCCGCTTCTGCCTCCGGTGAGCCGGCAGGTCCAGGATGTCATCCTCGAAGAAGCGGGGCCTGGTCTGCGGGTGCTGGAGATTTCCCTGGCGCGCGGCCTCGGCGCGGCGTTTATCGAGGAGCAGGTGCGCCGGCTGGCGCAGGGCCTGCAGGCGCGCGGCCATTTCGTGCAGGTCATCTGTCCTGAACGGTTCCCACGGGGCCTGAAGCGCTGGGCACGCTGGCCGGCCAACCGCGCCAGCCTGGCCAACTACGACATCCTCCACATCCATGCCAGCCTGCCCACCCCCCAGGACCTTCGGGAACTGCTCGGGCTGGGGTACATACTCCCAGAGATGCGCGCCCGCAGTGTGTGGAGCTGTTACAGGTGCCTGAGCACTGGCTGGGACGAGCAGGGCGCTCGCCGGCTGTCGGACCTGGCGTTGGTGCTGACACACAGCGCCGGCGATTACGAATTCCTGCGCCCGTACCTGCCCGAGGAGAAGCTTGCGTATGTGCCCTGGGGCGTCGAGCTGGAACACGTGCCGTTCCCGCCCCAGGAAAGCGACGGCCTGCATGTCATTTCCCCTGCGCACTGCGGCGCAGAAAGCATAGAAGCCCTGGTCCAGGTGCTCCGGGACACGCCGGGCATCACAGCGCATGTGGTGGCGCCGGCGGGCCAGGAGGCGCTCGCCGGAAACCCATTTGTCTCTGCCGTGCCCAACCTGCACGTGCATTACGTCGCCGGACGGGAGGAAATTCGGGCGCTTCTGCGCCAGGGGCAGGTGCTGTGCTGGCCGGCGGCAGAGCAGGGATGCTGTCTCGCCGGCCTGGAGCTGGAGGCCCTCGCCGCCGGCTGTCTGCTCGTCGCATCGGATTCGGCGCACGAGGTGCGCGGATTAGCAGAGCAGGTAGGATTCCTGTATGCGGCCGGCCAGCCGCAGTCCCTGCGCCGCGTCCTCGAGACCCTGCGGGATGATCCCGACCTGCGCCGGCGCTATCAGGAGCTGGGCCGGCGCCGGGCCGAGCTGTTCCCATGGGAGCACACGCTCGACGCCTGCGAACAGCGTTTGGCCCATGTCCATCTGCGCCGGCTGATCGCCTTTGCACTGCGCCGGGTCCGCGACCCGGACGACATATATCCCACCCTCCTGCGCCAGATGGTCAACATGATCGGCGCCGACGGAGGCTCCTTTTTCGCGGCGCAGTCGGACGGCACTCTGACACTGCAAGCCGTGTATGGGCGCGGGCCGGCGCCTCCCCGGCATGTCGGACGGTATGAAGGGGTATATGGGTTTGCGGCGGACCAGCAGCAGACCCTCCTCCTTCCCGGGGATATCCAGGAAACCTATCTGGAAGAGAGCTGGCCCGTGTCAGACCTGCGCCGCTCTGCCGTCATCGTGCCGGTGCAGTACCGGGGCCAACTGCTGGGCGTCGCCGAGGCGATCCGGGGATTTATGCGCCGGCCTTTTGACGAATCGCATCGGCGTTGGTTCGTCTGGTGGGCGGAGGCGGCCGGCGAGGCAGTTGCCGCCCTGGAGCGATTAAGAAAGAAGGAAGGGCGCTGAACGCGCCGGCCCCCTGCCGCAGGGGAGCGGGGGCAGGGGGCCGGCAGATGCGGATCAGTGCACCAGCACCTTAATGCCGGGGTAGCGCAGTTTGTAGACGTGCACAGCGTAATCGCTGAAGGTATCGACCATCGTGCCATCCCGGACCTGCAGAGAGCGGTCCTCGAACAGCACGTCCGCCTTGCTTCCCGGCAGACCGGTGAACTTCACCTGGACGGTGTCGCGCACCAGGCTGGCGACGAAGAGATACGTGTTGCCGCCGTAGTTGCGGGCGGTCATCAGGATAGATGGCTGGCGCACACCCATGGCCGGCGCCGACTGCGTGGGGCCGGAGAGAATGGTGAAGCTCATCCCCTGCGGCACCGGATCCGTGGAGGTGAGGATCGGCTTCAATTGGGTCAGCTCCGCCAGCACCCGGCGCAGGCTGTCGACCATATCCGGCACATATATGCCGTACTCGAAGGTGTACCAGTCGAGACCCTGGGCGCCCAGCATCAGCGGCACATAGGCGTCGAAGCGCATGTACTGGTAGTTCGGATGGCCAACATGGAATCCAGGCGGCAGGGAGGACAGCCCGTTACGCTCCATGTAGGTCTGGGCATCGAAGAACTGCGGCGTGGCGATGACGGCAGTGTTGGTGCCGGCGGCGCCCTCCACCGCACCCTTGACCCGGGTGACCATGGAAGCGCGATCAATGCCGTACAGCTCGGGATAGGCGCCGCAGAAGATCACGTCGGTGACGTCGGACCAGTAGCGGAAATAGTCCGGCGTCGCGCCTTCGGCCAGGTACAGCCCCACCGGCCGCTGTAAGGGGTCCGCCTTTTTGATGAGGTTGTACAGCCGGCGCCACGACTCATGGTCGGCCGCGGTCTTGGGCTCTTCCGGCAGGTACCACATGGAGACCGCGTTGGACTTCGCCAGCGCCGCCACGTAATTGATGACCGTGGCGTCTGAGGCAGTCAGGAACGAGGGGGAAATGGAAACCCGCACTTTCAGACCGTTCTGCTCCGCCTGGGCGAAATACTGCTGATACTCCGCCACGCTCATGGGCACCATAGCGACGGTGTTGATGCCGGCCTGACTGACGTGCGAGAAGTACTCCGGCAGGATGTAGTACCCGCCCAGGTGAATGGAGGGGGAGAGGACGCCGGCGATGGAAGGACTGCCGGCGCTGGCCGGCGCAGTGCCGGCCAACAGGCTCACCAGCAGGAGGAACAGCGACAGCAGTGCTACCGAGGTAATACTGCGCAATCTGAAAACAGCATTTTCCCCTTTCATCATCCCACCCCTAGGATAAGAATTCGCGGAACTGTATCGTTCCGCTACCTTGATTATCCTGGGGTGTCACAAGAAACTGAATAGTACAGCGGTACTACCGGGCAGGTTCGGCGGGGGGTACTTTCTTCCTAAACCCAGTATCACGGAGGTGCGCAGTGGAGGTTCGGGTCTATCTACAAGCGGTATGGAAATCGATGCAGTGGTTGGCGATCGGCGTGGTGGCCGCCGCCGGCGTCAGCGTCCTGCTGAGCCTGTTCATCCTGCGGCCGGTCTATCGCGCCACCGCCACCATGATCGTCAACGTCAACGACCCCTTATCCAACACCACCGGCTACACGGCGGCGCTGGCCAGCGAGCGCATGGCCCAGACCTATGCCCAACTGGTGACGGAGCCGGGCATCCTGCAGGAGACGTTACAGCGTGCCGGCCTTTCCCTGCGCCCCGAACTCTTCCGTGAGAGCGTCACCGTCACCGCCCCACCCAATACCGCCGTCATCCGGGTCTCGGTGGAGGATAACAACCCGACCCGCTCCGCCGAGCTGGCCAATACGCTGGTGAAAGTGTTCGGCGAACGGGTCCAGACATGGCAGGAGGAGGCCGGCATCGCCCGCACCGCCTCTTCCCCCGAAGTGGCCTCCCTGGTCGAGCAACAGCGCCAGTATCTGGCCAACACCCTGGATGCCTACGCCAGCACCTATGCCAACCTGATGGGCATCTACGTGGAGCTGACAAGCCAGATGCAGTCCATACGCCCCGTGCCGGCGGCGCTCCTCTCCGAGCAGGAGCTGAATGAGCTGGGCCTTTCCCTGCGCACCCAGATGACCGATACGCTCCAGGCCATCAACACCCTCGAGGACCGGCTCGCGAAGCTGGAAACCACCCCGCCCACGGCGCAGTTCTCGCCGGCGGAATGGCGCGACGAGCTGGCCCGCCTGGAGAATCAGCTTTACCAGTACCGCTCGCTGTATACCGAACTGCTGAACATCAAATGGACAATGTCCCAGCTCGAGCCGACCCGGCCGCCGGCGGATCAGGTCACCGCGCAGATGAGCACGGTGGACAGCCTCATCAACTCGGTGCGGGCCAAGATCGCCTCCCTGCAGGAGGAGCTCACGAAGCATGCACAGGCCGCGCCGGCGCCGGACGCCCTCTCCCGGCAGGACATCGCCGCCCAAACCGAGACCCTGCGGCAGGAACTGTCCGCCCGCCGCGAGGCCTACATCAACTGGCTCAACGGGTACATCAGCTATCTGCAACTGCGCCAGGCCAACCTGGAGCTTCCAGCGGTGGAGGTGGACGTTAAGGAGCTGGACACACAGCGCAAGCAGATTGTCCAGGAAGCGGCGGTGGTATGGGAGCAGATTCAGGACCTGCGCAAGCGTCTGGACTCTTTTGATGAGGTCCATTACGAGCCGGCCGGCCCGCCCATCATCCTGGCCGAGGCGGCGCTTCCGCCGGCCAGGCCAGTGCGCCCCAACCCCCTGCTGAACGGCGTGGTGGCCGGCACCGCCGCCCTCGTCATCGGCCTGCTCATCGTCATCCTGCGGGAATACTTCCGGCTGGTGGCGGAGACACCCATCGGCGCGGAAGAGCAAGAATGAGGGAGAAATGATGGACCGGCCGGCGGACACTACCCCCGCATCCGATGCCGCGACCAGGCGCACAACCTTCGTGCGGCTGGCGGTGCGCGATTCGGCCATTTACCTGCCGGCGACGCTGGTGCAGGGACTGGGAGGCATCGCCGTCACCGCCATCATCAGCAAGCTCTCGACGCCGGCCGATTATGGCAGTTATACGTTGGGCATCAGCCTCTCGACAGCGCTCGCTATGATCGCCGGCCAGTGGATCAACGAATCGCTCATCCGCCTCTGGCCGGAGGCGCGCCGGCGCATGGAGCTTCAGCATCTCTACGCCACGCTGGCGCGCGCCGGCGGCCTGCTGACCCTGCTGGTGATGGCCGCGTCCATCGGCATCCTGGCCTGGTGGCAGCCCGGCCGGCAGGAGGGGCTGTATCCGTATCTGCTGGTCTCCGCCGGCACCTTCCCCCTGCTGGTAGCCTTCGGGGCCATCGCCGCCTGGTGCCGCATCACGGGCCGCTCGCTGTGGTTCAGCGCCTTCGTCATCTGGCGGGTGCTGGGCGGGGTCGCCATCGGCGTCCTGCTGGCGCTGGGCGCCCGCATGGGCACCATCGGTTTCCTGTGGGGCATCGCCATTGCCTGGGGAATGGTGGTTCTGGGCGTTGCCCTCTCCCGCCGGCAGGCCCTGCGCAGTGCCCTGTTCGGGCGCTTTTTCTCGCGGGACATCCTGCGCGAGGCAGTGCGCTACAGCCTGCCGCTGACCGGCATCGCCGTCGCCGGCCTGGTCCTTTCCATCTCCGATCGCTACATCATCGGCGGCCTGCTGAGCACATATGCTGTGGGTATCTACGCCCTGGGATACTCCATCGCCCAGCGGGGCATGGAGCTGGTGCTGGAGCCGTTCGCCAGGGCTGTCCAGCCCATCCTTTTCCGTTCCTGGGCAGAGCAGGGGCCGGCCGAGACCCAGCGACTGGTCGAACGCCTGGCACGCTATTACCTGTTGATGGCTATGCCGCTGGCGACTGGCCTGACGGCGGTCTCGCGGCAGGTGGTGCTCCTCCTATCCACCCCAGAATACCTGGACAGCGCCGCCGTCATCGGCATCGTCAGCGCGGCCATGATCTTTTACGGCCTGGCCCGCATGTACGAGGAGGCCTTCGCCCTGCAGAAAACGACTCTGCCGCTGTTTGTCATTTACATCATCACCAGCGCCTTCAACGTGGGCGTGAACCTGGCCGGCATCCCGCGCTACGGCTACATGGTGGCCGCCTGGTCCACATTGGCCTCCTACATCCTAATGATGTTGCTCACCGGGGCATGGGCACAGCGGGTCCTGCCCCTGCGGCTGTTCGGATGGTGGTTGTGGAAGCCGGCGCTGGCATCCGTCGGCATGGTGCTGGCGGTCGCGGCGCTCCAGCGATGGCTGGGGACCAGCCTTTGGCTGCTGGTGGTACAGGTCGCCGGCGGTGCGGGCGTATATGCCCTGCTCATCCTGGCGTTCGGGGGGATTTCCCTGCACGAGCTTCAGGAAGTGCTCAAGGCCGGCCGCGCCCGCCTGGGAATAAGATAAGGAGGAGAAGCAGTGTCAGTGGAAAAAACCCGGGACCTTCTGCGCCGGCTCGTGAAAAAGGTCTTCGAGCACAACGAATATTACATCTTTGTCAACCGCTCTCTGGACGACTTGCCGGCCGAACGACCTCTGCCGGCCGGCCTGCGCATCGTGCGGGTTGACCAGGGGAACGCGGACGAGCTGGAGCGGATAGAAGGCCTGCCGGCCAACAAGCGGCGCGACTTCCGCAAGATGCTCGCCCAGGGGCAGGTCGGCTATTTCGCGCTGGACGGTCAGCGGGTGGCCGGCCATCTGTGGGCTATCATTCCCCGCCCGAATGAGGTGGTGAACCGCGGCTATGTGCGGGTCTATCCCGGCGAAGCATACGCCCACTACGCCCACACCTACCCGCCGTACCGCCGGCAGGGCATTGCCTTTGCCCTGTCCCTCCGCTTCCTGCATGAAGTCCTGAGCAGGCCGGACGTTCGCGTGGTCAAGGCCAGCGTCCTCACGACCAATACTCCCAGCCTGGCAATGATGGAAGCCCTGCACAGCCGGCGGGTCGGCCGCATCTCGCACTGGCGGGTGTTAGGAATCCATTACCGCAAGGTCCTGCTGGACCCCGGACAGGAACAAGGAGTGTGCTGGTGAGCGAGGAATTCACGGCAAGGTCCCTTACGCCTGAGGAATATCCCCTCTGGGACGCGCTGGTGGACACGGCGCCCTCCGGCACCCCGTTCCAGACCACCTGGTGGATGGGAACCCTGGCAAGGGAGCTGAAAGCGCATTTTGAGGTGGTGGGGTGCTTCCGCAAGGGCGTGCTGTGGGGGGGCTGTGCCCTGTTCGGCCGGCGCACCGGCCCCTTCTGCCGGCTGGTATTCCCTCCCTCGGCCCTCTACAACGGCATCGTGGTAAAGCCCAGGGACACCGACTCCTACCCCACTCAGGTCATGCACACCATCGGCGTGACCGGGTGCCTGGGGGGCTGGATCCGACAGCGCGCCCATGAAGCGCATTTGACCCACCACTACTCTCTGCTCGACGTACGGGGGCTGATCTGGCAGGGCTGGTGCAGTCGAGTGCGCTATACGTACATCCTCCCGCTGGGCACTCGGGAGGAGATGATCGGGCGTGCGGAGCGCACTCGCGGCGCCATGTTTCGTCAGGCGGAACGCGCCGGCCTGTGCTGTGAACCCAGCGATGACATCGAGGCCTTCCTCCCGCTGTACGCCCGGACGTTCGCCCGACATGGATTGGAATCACCGATCCCCCTGCCGGCCATCGCCGCCATCTACCGCGCCGGCCGGGAGCGGGGGGCCGCCCAGCTCTTCCTCACCCGTACCCCCGCCGGCGAGGTCGTCAGCGGCACCATCGCCCTCTGGACCCAGCGCAATGCCGTGCTCTGGCTGGCCGCCAGCGAGCCCGAATGGCTGGAGCAGGGCGCCTCGGTGTTCACCTATTTTGAGACCTTCGCCCACCTGGCCGAGCGCTTCCGCGAGGTGGATTTCGCCTCGGCCAATGTACATTCCCTCCATCATAACGCGGCCCTGCTGGGGGGCGAACTGCGGCTGGTCGCCCGCACCGAGCTGACGCGCTCGCCGGCCCTGCGCGTTCTCCATGCCCTGCGGCATATCAGGCGTTTCCAACCGGAGGAAGGATAAATGAGCCAGGGAGAGGGAACCACCGGGGGCAAGGGCTATACGGTACGCCGGCTGGAACCAGCGGAATATCCTGCCTGGGATGCGCTGGCGTGGGAATCCCCTACCGGCACGCTCTTTCAGACCTCCTGGTGGCTGGAAGTGCTGTGCCGGCTGACCGGCACTCAACTGGAAATCATCGGCTGTTTCGATAAGAAAGGGGCGCTCTGGGGGGGATGTGCGCTTTACGTGCGGCAGACCGGCCCCTGGAAGCGCTCCCTGTTCCCGCCGGCCTGTCCCTACAACGGCATGGTCGTGCGCCGGCGCGACACCCCCATCTACCGTCGGCAAATGGTGCACACCCTGGAGGTCACGGAAGCGCTGGCCGCCTATCTGGAGGAACGCTATTCGGAGACCCTGTTAGCCCACCGCTATGAACTGGCGGACGTGCGGAGCATGAGCTGGCGCGGCTGGGAGACCACCCTGCGCTACACCTACGAGGGGGAAACGGCCGAGCTGAAACAGCTTTTGCGGACGGCGACACGCACCCGCCGGCAGAAATTCGAGCGCGCCCAGGAACTGGGATATACCTGCCAAGCCGAGGATGACGTCGCGGCCTTCCTGCCATTGTACCGCGCCACCTATTCCCGGCACGGCCTGGACACGCCGCTGAATCCATCCCAAGTGGAAGCCATGTACCGGCTGGCCAGGGAACGTCAGGCAGCGCGCTTGTTCATCACCCGCTCTCCCGCCGGCGAACCGGTCAGCGGCATGATCATCCTGATGGACTCCCACCGCTGTTACACCTGGCTGTTCGCCAACCACCCGGCGCACCTGCGCGAGGGGGTGCCGACCTTCACCGTGCTTTCCACCGTCGCCGCGCTGGCCGGCCTGGTGCGCGTCGTGGACCACGCCTCGGCCAACTTTCCCCAACTGCACCGCAGTGTGCTGGAGGAGGGGGGCATCTTGAAACCGGTGCTGGTAACGCATCACAATCGCTCTCGCTTGCTGCAGTGCATCCATGAGATGGGATTTATCCTGGGTGGCAGCCATGCACGGTAATCGCTCGGAAAGGCCGGCCAGCCCGCTGTCCGTCCAGTGGCTGATCCTCGGCGCCGCGCTGATCATCGGCGTCGTCGTGCCGCTGTTGCTGACGCTCCCGCCGCGTCTGCTGGCGGTGCTGGGCATGCTGCCGGCGGCCGTCATCCTCTGGGTGCCGGAACTGGCCGTGGTGCTGATGCAGGACGCGTTGGGCATCGTGCAGTCCTTCACCCAGCTCGTCGGCATCCCCATCGAAAGCGGTTTCGCTTTCGGGTTGGCCGGCGCCGCCCTGCTGGGATACATCCTGCTGGCTCTCCGCCATCGTCTGGTATATCGCGCCATCCTGTCCCCGCTGGCCCTGGCCACGTATGCCCTGGTCGCCGTGCTGGGCCTCAGTATCCTGCGGAGCGGCCCGCAGGTGGGGCTGGACAAGTTTCTGCGCTTCGCCGGCTTCAACCTGCTGGGCTTCCTGCTGGCCTCTCTGACGCCGGCACAGCGCCGGCGCTGGCTGGTGTACGGCTTCATCCCGGTGGGCGCGGCCGGCATCGCCAGCGTCGGGTTGGCGCTGACCCAAATGCCGGCTGTCGGCCGGCTGACGGCCTTCGGCGGCAACCCCATCTGGACCTCCCGCCTGCTGTGCGTCGCCGGCCTGGTCATGCTGTGGTGGCCCAACCTGTCGTACTGGATCCGGGTGCCGGCGGCCATGGCCTTCTTCACCGTAGCGATGTTCACCGGTTCCCGCGGCCCCTTGTTCACCAGCGGGCTGATTATCGTCACTGCACTTCTCGGCCGTGCCCTGTATGCCCGCCGGCGCCAGACTGCTGGCGAATCACTCATCCTGTTCCTGGGTATGATGCTCGTGGCCGGCGCCGGCTTCCTCGCCCTGCGCGCCGTCGCCAGCGAACAGGCGGCCGTCAATCCCTATTCGCCCTTCGTCCGCATCTTCGCCGGCACGCCCGAAACCGAGGCCAGCACCGAGACCCGTCTGGCGCTGTACCAGATCGCCCTGGAGCAGTTCGGGCAAAACCCCCTCTTCGGCATTGGTCTGGGCGGCATGGTCACTGTCCTACAAACCACCGGCGTGGTCTATCCGCACAACCTGTTCCTGGAGTTCGCCTCCGAGACCGGCATCATCGGACTGCTCCTGCACGCCCTGGGCCTCATCCTGGCCTTCTTCGGAGCGGTCCCCTATCTGCGGGATGCTTCTCCCCGCACCCGCGCGGATACCGCCATCGGGCTGATGCTCTTCCTCTTTGCCCTGCTGAACGCGCAGGTCAGCGGCGACATGGTGGGCAACAAGATGCTGTGGTTCTTCATGGGCTATCTGAACGGCCTGGTATCGGAAAAGGGCTGGGGTGTTCCTGGGTTCCTGCGCCGGCGGAAAGTATTGGTGCGCAAAGAGGAGTAGCGCGGCATGCGGCTCATTGTCACAGTGGATACCGAAGCGGACAATCAATGGGACGCAGGCCGGCCCCTGCGCCTGGAAAACCTGCGCTGTCTGCCGGCCTTTCAGACGCTGTGCCGGCGCTATGACATCCGTCCCACGTACCTCATCACTACGGAGGTGGCGGAACACCAGGCCGGCATGGCATCCCTGCGGGCGTGGACAGAGCAAGGGGAAGCGGAAGTGGGAGCGCACCTCCACCCCTGGACCACTCCGCCCTTCCAGGATAGCGCCGGCCAGCGCGCCAACGATCCCCAG
>JACIWP010000095.1 GCA_014360855.1 Anaerolineae bacterium | reverse complement strand
GAGTAACAACAGCGCTACAGCCGGCAGGGCGGTCAGCGCCACGGGGTGAACGGCAAGAGAAAGGCCCAGCAGGAAGGCGGCCAGCGCTAGTGCTGTCGGCCGGCTCCGCTCCAGCCAGCGGAGGCCGGCCAGCAGAAAGCCGGCGAAGAGCACCAGGAAGGTGGTGTAGACCTCGGCGCGGACGGAATGCATCCAGTAGGCGTGGCTCACGGCCAGCGCGCCGGCGCCCAGGCCGGCGGCGAGCGCGCCGGCCCCCAGCCGGCGTAGGATGGCATAGGCCAGCGCCGCGCCCAGGGCGCCGCTGACGGCGGAACAGAGATTGACCCGGAAGGCGGGATCCCCGCAGGGCAGATAGGTGAAGATATGCGCCCAGAGGATGTAGAGCGGATGATCTCGTGGGCCGGCATCCCACTGCAGGAGCACGGCGCGGCGCTGAAGTTCAGCGTCATCTCCCCACAGCACGGTGGGGGCGGCCGTCACCAGATACAGGGCCAGCGCCAGGGCGAGTACCAGGATACCGCCCCGGTCCAGACGCCGCGGCTCTGGATGCAGGGGATCAGCGCCGGCCGGCCAGCACGCGTTCATAGACCTGCTCCATCTGGCGGGCCACCGCCTCGGCGGAGAAACGGGATGTGACATGTGCCCGGCCGGCCTGTCCCATGCGCCGCCGGCGCTCCGCATCCGCTCCCAGCTCCTGTACCGCCCGGACCATACGTTCCACATCGCCCGGCGGGATCAGGATGCCGGTCTCTCCGTCTCGCACAACGTCGGGCACGCCGCCGTCCGCAAAGGCCACCACCGGCACGCCGGCGGCCATGGCCTCCATCAGCACCCGGCCGAAGGGTTCTGCCCGCGCCGTATGCACCAGGATGTCCAGCGCTGCCATCACCGCCGGCATATCCTCCCGCGCGCCCAGGAAGCGACAGCGGTCCCCGAGATGGCGTCGGGCCTGCTCCTGCAGGCCGGCCAGATAGCCGGCGTAGCGGGCATCAGGGATGTCCCCGATCACCCAGCAGTGCGCCTCCGGCAGTGCGGGCGCGATCCGCCGGGCGACCTCCAGGAACAGCTCCACCTGTTTCCAGGGGGCGAGCCAGCCGGCGTTGCCCAAGAGCAGGGCCTCCTCCGGCACGCCCATGGCGGCGCGCAGTCGCCGGTGGGCCGGCTCGTCAGGGCGGAAGCGTTGCATATCGATCCCATTGGGGATGAGGAAGAGTTTGCGTCGTGCGCCGGCCGGCAGGGGGGCCGCCACCGCCGATGAAATGGCCACGATGGCTGTACTGCATCGGCTCATCGCGCGGCAGTACAGCGATTCCCCGGCATGGATGTCATGGACGTGCCAGACCAAAGGCACGCCGGCCAGGTGGGCCGCCGGCGCGGCGTAAAGGGAGGCCCGCTGGGTGTTGGAGTGCAGGATGTCGAATCTTCCCTGGCGCAGGAGATGGCGCAGTGCGGCGACCCCTTTCCACCAGACAGGGAGCAGATCGGGGAAGCGCCGGCCGCGCAGGCGCGCCAGCGGCACTTCCTGCACTTCGATCCCCAGCTCCCGCGCCGCCCGCGCCAGTGGAGAGGCCGGCGCGGCGGCCAGCACCGGCTCGAAGCGCCGGCGGTCCAGATGGGCCATCAGCAGGAGCAGGTTCTGCTCGGCGCCGCCCATCCAGTCGGCGTGGTCCACGAAGAGCACGCGCCGGCTCATCTCTTTCGCCTCCCGCCGGCCAGCGCCCGGCGGTAGATCTCCGCCGTCTGACGGGCGATGTGTGCATGGGTGTAGCGTTCCAGCACCCGCTGGCGGCCGGCCTTTCCCAACCGCTCCCGTAGGGCCGGCACGGTCCGCAGTTGCTCCAGGGCCTGCGCCAGTGCCGCCGCATCCCCCTCCGGGAAGATCAGGCCGGCCGGCCCGATGACCTCCGGGATGGCGCCCGAATCGCTCCCGATGACAGGCACCTCACACGCCATGGCCTCGATGAGCACGTGGCCGAATTGTTCCTTCCAATTGGGAGTGGTGCGGGAGGCGAGCACCAACACATCCATGGCGTGCAGGTAGGCCGGCACTTCCTCCACCGGCACCGCCGGCACGAAGCGCACTCGCTCGGCGATGCCCAATTCCCGCGCCAACCCCTCCAGCTCCATACGCGTTGGGCCGTTGCCCACGATCAACGCCGATGCGTCCGGCAGGCGCGCCAGGGCATGCAGGAGGATATCCACCCCCTTTTGCGGCGTCAGCCGGCCCACGAAGCCGGCCACAAAGCCGGCCAGTCCCAGCGCATGACGCGTGCGGCCACCGTCCCCGGGCGCAAATACCCCCGGGTCCAGTCCCATCTGCGGCAGTACGGCCGCCGGCCCATCATATCCCTGGGCGCGCGCGACCTCCAGCGCTTCGGAGTTGCCGGCGATGAGGAAATCCACCTGGGAGAGCACCCACCGGGCCAACTTCTCCACGGCCCAGCGCCGGCGGCGCCGAATGTTCTGCCAGGTGAAGAGCACCAGCGGGGCGCGCGGTGCCCACCGCCGGCGCGCCAGCACCACCTGACAGGCGATGAGGCTGTCCGGCTCATCCTCGAGATGGATGATGTCCGGGCGAACCCGCGCCGCATACACATCGGGCGGCCAGTACAGGTAGCGGTGGATGTCATACGTCGGGAAGGGGCGCGCCAGGCACAGGGTGTAGCCCGCCGGCCGGCCGGCTTCCTGGCGGTAGCGCCGCAGTTCGTCCCGCCAACAGCAGGGCGCCACATGCCAAATGTCCAGGCCGGGCTGTGCCGCCAGGGCCTCGACCTTGCGGTGGTGTTCGCGTTGGAGATAGCGGGCGATGAACAACACGCGCATTAGCTCTCATCCCACTGCCGGCGCGCGGCCGCAATGCGCTGGTGGTCCAGCCGGCGCTGGCGCAGGGTGGCCGGCAAATGCCAGATGTTCCATCCGACCGCGTACAGCCAGATGCCGAAGTTGGTGATGGGATGCGAGGGCCGCAGGCGCCGCGCCGCGAAATCATGCGGGTTCACCCGCACGAAAGGGAGACATCCCTTGGCGAAATGCCGGGCCAGTTGATAGAGCACGCCGGCCGGCGGCTCATGCTTGAGCGCCAGCCGCAGGTTGTTGCGGATCTGCAGGCGTGCCGCCCACAACAGCCGCTCGCCAAAGGTGCCCCCGCCGTAATGCCACACCGGTACGTTCACCCGGATGATGCGGTAGCCGGCGCGCCGCGCCCGGATGACCAGGTCATTATCCTCGGCATAGGCGAAAAAGCCCTCGTCAATGGGGCCCAAGGCGTCGAACAGCGAGGCCCGCACTAACATCGCCATGCCGTCCACCACCTCCACCGGCCCCCAGCTCGGCCCCTGCCACCCCCGCACGGCTTGCTCGAACGCCGCGGTCTCCCCGCTCCCCTGGGCGTCAAATATCTGAAAGCCCACGATGCCGATGCGCCGGTCTGTCTCCGCCGCCTGCACCGCGGCGCGAAGCCAGGCCGGGTGCACCCGGATGTCATTGTTCGCCAGGGCGATGTAGCCGGCGCCAAGCTCCTGGGCGCGGGCAATGCCCAGGTTATTCCCGCCGGCCCAGCCGCGGTTGACCGGGCTTTCGATGATCTCCACCTCCGGGAAGCGCTCCCGCACCCAGGCCGCCGAACCGTCCTGCGAGGCATTGTCCACCAGCAGGAGGCGCATAGATGGGTAATCGGTGGCCAGCAGGGACGGCAGGCAGTATTCCAGATGCCGGCGGCCGTTGTAGTTCAGCACGATGACACAGACCAGCGGAAACGGCCCACACACACTCATCGGATGCCTCTCCGCCGCAGACGGCGCACCTCTGCCCATTGTCCCAACAGATCGTACCAGCGCGCCAGGAAGCGCACGTGGGCGAGCCGGCGATGGGCCGGCGAGAGCAGGTCCGGCACCGTCTGGAGCAGGCGTTTGACCAGGCGGAGCAGGAGCCGGCCGTAGCCGGGAGGATGCCCCTGCCGCTTCCACTCGAAATGCACTGCCCCGCGCCCCCGCGTGTACTGCTGGCGGTGAAAGGCCTCCCAACTGTACGGCTGTAAGTGAGTGACGGGCACCGGCACGTACAGGAGCTGTGCTCCCCGCTGACAGATGCGCCATTTCAGGTCGGCGTCCTCGCCGGCGGCGTACGGGAAACTCTCGTCGAAGCCGCCGACCTCTTCCAGCACCTGCCGGCGGTAGGACATGTTGGCCGTGCCGCCGGCCGGGCAGTCAAAGCCGGCGACGACCTCCTCTTCGCCGGCGCCGTACACCTCCCGGCCCAGGCTGCGCTCATATTGGGCGATGGGATTGTCGCGCATTTCTGCCGGCGGCGCCAGGTACCCGCCGACGCCGGCGACCTCCGGATGTTCCAGGTACCCCTGCACCAGCCGGCTGACCCAATCGGGGGGCGGCAGGCAGTCGTCATCGGTGAAGGCGATGATCTCCCCGCCGGCGGCGGAGATGCCGCGGTTGCGCGCCGCCGCCGGCCCCCGATTGGCCTGGCGCAGGTAGCGCACGCCGCGGGAGGCAAATTCCCCCACGACCCGGGGCGTCCCGTCGGTCGAGCCGTCATCCACCACGATGATTTCCAGCCGGCCGGGGTACTCCTGGGCCGTCAAGGCTTCCAGACAGCGCCGCAGGACGCTCGCCCGATTGTATGTGGGCACGACCACCGAGACAAACGGCCATTCCTGGCTCATAACCCTCTTGCCGTCCGCCCCCATAACAGTGACCAGACCAGCCGAAGCCGCTCGCGAATCAGCGCTCGTTGGAACATACCCGCCACGGCGTAAAACGCCGCCAGGCTCATTCCTCCCTCGACGATAAGCCGCGCCAGAGGGAGCCAGCCGGCGGTGTCCAGGAAGTGCCGGCCGCCCCACCAGACGAACAGGCCGGCGGCCAGGCCCAATGCCGGCACGCCAAAGGACTGCGTCAGGGAGAGGTCCACCACCTGGCGGACGTACCAGTAATCGAGGATGATGCCGGCGAGGAAGGCGATGCCCACCGCCACCGCCGTGCCCATCACCCCCCAGCGCCAGGTCATGGGCGTGCCCAGGAGCACCAGCGTCACCGCCTGCACGACCAGCACGGTGCTGATGCGGCGCGGCTGACCCACAGCGTTGAAGAGCGCGCCGGTGTCGTCCAGCAGGGGCCGCAGCATGGCCACGGCCACCAGCAGGCGGAGCAACTGGGCGCTGGGGAGCCAACGCTCCCCGAACAGCACCCGCACGAAGTCGGGCGCGGTCACGAACATGGCCATGGCGATGGGCAGGGCCACCATGGTGATGAGCCACAGGGTCATGTTGAAGGCCTGGGAAAGCCGGCCGCGATCATCCTGCACCTTGGCATAGGTCGGGAACGCCGTGCGCGAGACCACATGGGTGACCAACCCCGTGGGCCACACGGCGATCTTGTACGCCCGCTCGTAATATCCCAGCGCTGTGGCGCCCACGAAGGTGCCGACCAGGAAATAATCATACTGCAGGAGCACCACCGCCGCAACCGAACCGACCGCCACAGCCAACCCAAAGCGCAGCATCCAGCCGGCCAGTTGCCGGCGAAAAGCGCGCCGCAGGCGGAGCCGGCTCATGTACCACAGGCCCAGGGTGGAGAAGAGGATGTTGGCCCCCGACTGCACCAGCAGGCTGACCAGGCCGGCGCCCCGCCAGGCCAGGAAGACCGCCAGCGCGTTGGCGGCGATGAGGGAACCCGTGATGACCACAGTGGAGCGGGCAAAGGCCAGCTCCTTTTCCAGCACTAGGCGCGGGGTGGTGCCGGCGGCCTCGATCAGGCCGATGCCGGCCAGCGCGGCCATGATCCAGGGGAGCCGGGGAGAGTAGCCGGCCGTAACCAGCAGGGGGGAGGCCGCCAGCACCAGGACCATCGTGCCCAGGGAGAGAGCGCACTGCAGTCCCAGGTGGGTGGCCACCAGCTCATCGGTGGTCGGCTGGCGGTGCACAAAGGCGAAGTCCAATCCCATCTTGTTGCGCAGGTCGAGCAAGGAAAAGAAGAAGGTGGCCAGTGCCATAAGCCCAAAGTCGTCGGGGGAGAGCAGGCGCGTCAGCAGGACCGTGGTCAGAAAGCCCACCGCCATGTTGGTGTACGAGCTGGCCAGGACGATGGCCGTCCCCCGCACCGCGCGCTGTCCGAGGCTCATGGCTCCTGTCCCAGAATGCCGGCGTAGGCCTGCACCAGCCGCCGGCCGTACGCCTCCCAGGTATAGTCCTCCACGTGCCGGCGCGCCGCCTGTCCCAGGCGCCGGCGCAGGCTTCCATCCTCCCGCAGGCGCACCAGTGCTTCCATCAGCGCCGGCACATCGCCGGCGGGAATGATGAGGGCCTCCTGCTCATGGCGCGCCACGGAGCCGGCCTGAAACGTGGTGATCATGGGCAGGCCGCAGGCCATGGCCTCATAGGTTACCAGGGCACTACCCTCTTCATGGGAGGGGAAGACGAAGACGTCGGCGCGCTGGTACATCGTCACAGGATCGGGCACAAAGCCGGCCCAACGCAGTCCGGGCAGGCCGGCATATGGGCGCAGGAGACGTTGGGTAGGGGCGTCCGGCCGGCCGACGAGCCACAGCTCGGCGTCCCGCCAGTTCAGCCGGCGCCAGGCCTCCAGCAGTTCCAGCACCCCCTTGCGCGCCGTGACCTGCCCCACGAACAAGGCGCGAAAGGGATGATCGGAGGGACGTTCATCCTTCGCCGGCCGGAAGCGCGCCGTATCCACACCGTAGGGGAGGAGCAACAGCTTGTGGACAGGGAAGCCGCGCTGGATGAAGCTCTGCCGGGCGAATTCCGATGGCACCGCCACGTAATCGGCCAGCTCGAACTCCTCCAGTGCCCGCTGGATATGCCATGGGGAGGGCCGCTGGCATGGGCCGTAGCGTTCTTCCAGCCGGCGCAGGATGGCATCCTGTTCCAGCGAGTGCGAGGAGGCACGTTCCACGACCGTGATCGCTCCCAGGGCACGTGCGCGGGAGAGGGAGCGCCGGCACATACTGCTCCAGCCGTGAAAGATATCGCAGGGCATGATCTGCCGGCTTGCCCACAGGTCGAACAGGGCATCCCCCAGGGCATAGATGCGCCCAGAGGCGTCCCATAGGGCGGCGCGCTTCAGGGCGCGGCCGGCCCATCCCATGGAGCGGATCAGGGAGGATGGGATGGGGGTCGGACGGGAGGAACTGACCAGCAGGCGGGCCAGTGCGCCGGCATGCCAGATGCCGGCGGCGGCATGGTAGGCGGTGCTGCCGATGCCGCCGCCGGCCAGCCGCGCCCCTACCGCATATATCACCCTCATGCTTCCTCTCCCCACCCGGATGCGTGTCGGACGCCGGCCGGCGTCAGCCGGACCAGGGGCGATGGGGAGGCGCCGGCGCTATTGGATGCGCACCAGCACCCTGGCATTCTTCCACAGGTCTTCCAGGCGGTAGTAGTCGCGCATCGCCGGCGAGAAAAGGTGCACCACGACCGAGCCGTAGTCCATCAGCACCCAGCCGGAGGAGGCCTCCCCTTCCACGCGGAGGGGGATGACCCGCCCCTCGTGCTTCAGGGTTTCCGAAAGTTCCTCCACCATGGCCTCGATCTGCCGATCGACCTCGCCGGTCGTGATGACAAAGTAGTCGGCCAGGAGGGAAATCTCGCGAATGTCCAACAACAGGGTATCCGTTGCCTTCTTTTCCACCAGCAAGTCCACAATGCGTCGGGCTAATGCTGACGATTCCAGAGGCACCTCCTTTTGCCCAGTGAGATTGGGATGCCGGCCGTGCCATTGTCGGGCAGGCCGGCAAAATTGTAGCACAACTGACGAGCGCTCACAAATAGGGCCGCGGTCCCGGGACGAACTGCCGTTTTGGTCGCCGGCCGCACCCGCGCTTCAGTGCTCCAGCACCCCTTCCATGACGTAGCGGGTTAACTCCGCCACGGAGAGATGCGCGATGCCCAACTTGTCGGGCGTCCGGCCGCGCCGCCAGTAATCCGTCTGATGAATGATGCAGGCCAGACGAATGATGGCCTCCATGGCCCGCACTGCCACACCGTACTGCGCACCCAGCGCGGCGATGGGCACCACGCTCATGGGGATATCCTCGAAGATATAGCGGTGCTGGAGGGTCTTGGGCGCCATAATGCCGTAATAGCCCTCCTGGTTCTGGATCGCCTCGTACAGGGTCGGGCCCGTGGCGTCATAGGCGCGTTTGAGCCATTCCAGGGCGGTCTGGGCGCGGATCCCCAAGGACGCCGCCACCGTCACCCGCTCCCTGTCGAGCACTTCCAGTACACGGGCCACGGAGGGGGTGACACCGTCAATGTAGAACTGGAACTCGCCGCGGGTAGATTCGATCCAGCCGGCGTTCAGGATGACCAATGCCGGATGGAAGATGGCTCCCATGTTGTCCAGGCTGGTCTGGAGCACATTCCCTCCGTCAATGAACTGCGGATAGGCCTCCCGCACGGCCTCCAGCACTTCCGGGGTATCCTTCGCCGGCAGTGCCGCCAGCGGCACCGCGTCCTTGATGCGGAAGATGCGGGCCTGCGCCGGCCCATCACTGCGGCTGGCGTACACGAAGGTGCCGGCCTCGGCGATCTTCACCTTCGCCTGACAGCCGACATCGCGCAGCACCTTCGCTACTTCGATGGCGCCGCAGGTGCGGCCGGGATTCAGGATGATGATCTGTCCATCCCGCAAATAGGGTGCCATGTGTTCGGCCAGCTCCCGATGGGCCGAGGACGGGGTCACCACCATGATGACCTCGGCGCGCGCCAGCGCTTGGGACAGGTCTGAGGTCACCAACTGGAGCTTGCCGAAACCGCGCGGCCCATTGGGATAGCTTTCCAGGTCGATGCCGCCCCGTGCGGCGATGCCGGCGACATTCTCCGGGGTGCGGTTGTACAGCGTGACCTCGCATCCCATCAACGCCAGATGCGCGGCCATCGCCTTGCCGCCGTGGCCGGCGCCGATCACCAGGTAGCGGCTTGCGCTGAACGCCATTGTCTGTCCCTCCTCTTTGGGTTTATCTCTCCCGCATCAATCGTTGGATGCGTTCCTTCTCGGCGATGGGCCGGCCGCTGGCCGGGTCCACGGCCACACAGGCCCCGCGTTCGTCAATGCGCGTGACGGCGATGCCGCGCGCATAGGGGTTGTTCTTCAGATGCGGGGCGTCCAAGATGCCTGTGGTGACGGCCCGTGCCAGGGTGGCCGGGTCAAGCAGGGGGTCTTCGACGCCCGGGCCGGCGAGCTCCCGGATGGCCTCCAGCGTCACCTGTGCCTCCGCGATCAGCTCTTCCTTGCGCTCCTGCACCCGGGGATCGCGGGTCATATCCGGCGCGCCCCGCAGGGCATTCTCAATGGCTCGTCGCGCCACCCGGCAAGCCACTACAACGTCCTCCGCAGTGGCGGCATGATGCGCCTCGGTATGTCCGACAATGTGCACGATATGGGGATGTAAGGCCATCTGCAGGTAGGTGGCCGCCGCCAGGTGTCCGCGTGCTGCTTCCTCATCCAAGGGATGAGAGAGGAGGCCAATGCGCGTCTGGCGCCAGACACGGAAATTGGCATCTTCCAGCGGTTGGACTATTTCCAGACAGGCCAGCATTTTCGCCAGGTCCATGGCGTCGGACAGCCCCGGTGGGCTGTTGAACATCATTTGGGCGATGTACTCGCGCACGCCAAAGGCCTTCGCGTTATAAGCGGACAGGTAGGCGCTGACCACGAAGGTCACGTCCGAGGCGTCGCGCATGCCCCAATGATGCGGCTCGTTCAGCTCCACCGGGATGTTCCGTTCGGCGTACCAGGCCATGACGCGTTGATGTTCGCGGATGGAGCCTTCCAAGTCCCATGGCCCGCGCCCATCCATGCGGTTGAACCAGAAGAGGGGGATCGCACACCAGGCATTGCGAATGGTGTGCACCAGTAGCTCTGCCATAAGGATGAAGTCGTCGGTGCCCGAATAGGCGCGTAGGAGCGGGAAGTTGCCGCGGCGAGAAGCGGCGTAAATCGCCTCCAGGTCCGCCGGCGTGCGCACGGGGACCCCGCCGGCCCCTCGCCGGCGCGGGTCCTGCCGCTCCGGATGGAAGAAATTCTCCTGGGCGTCCTGGTCCAGGCCCAGCGAGATCACGTCCAGCAGGCGCGAGTCGGCGATATATGCCACGCCGGCGATAGTGTCCTCCACCGTCGGCAGGCCGAAGTGGTGGCGCAAAATGGGGAAAGGCGCCTTCCAGCGGATGCGCTCCACCACGGTCTGGGGATAGTCGGATTCCTGCCGGCTTTCCAAGGGGGCGCCCCGCAGGTATGCCAACACCTCCTCCGTGGTCTGCGAGCCGTCGAAGATGGCGTCGAAGAAGCCGCTGAGCGCTCTGGCCCGTTCCGCCACCGGTGGGGTGCCCCCGAAGACGAAGCGCACGCCGGCGGCATGTAAGTCGGCTCCCTCCTCGGCGAATTCCGCCAGCAGACGTTCGCCGGTTTCCGGCGTCAGCCGGTATGACACGCCCACCATATCCGCCTGGTGAGCGCGCGCCGCCTGCAGGACCTCCGCGATGGGCACGGCCGGCCCCAGGAATACTGTCTTCCAGCCGGCCTGCTCCGCCAGGCGCAGGAAATTGATGACGCCGGCCACGTGCACACACTCTCCTAGGGCGGCGGCGACCACTACACGCTGTTGCTTGGACATTTTGCTCCCTCTTGGCTATCTTGGCCCGCCGTGGCTTACAGCTCGTCCGGGGGCGAACGGCGCAGGCGCTTGATCTCGGAGCGCCGGCGCTTGGCCGTCAGCCGGCGCTCGCGCGCCGCCGGATGCGGTTGGGTCGGCAGGCGCGGCCGGCGAGGGCGCAGGGCCTGCGCCAACAGTTTCTGAAAGCGCTC
>JACIWP010000094.1 GCA_014360855.1 Anaerolineae bacterium | reverse complement strand
CGCCGGCCCAGCGGTTGGTGATGGCGGCCTCTACCGTTCTGCTGGCCGGCGCCTGCGTCTGGATCATTTATTGGGAATAGGGGGAAATTACGGCTTCAGCCAGAAGACGCCGGGCGCACGAGGGGCCTGGCCGGCGCCGTTGCACCAGAGCTGGACGCCATTCGTGCCGCCGGCGTTTTCCACGCCAATGGTCGCCGAACCGGCATCGGCGATGCTCTGATACTGGAGTTTGATGCCGCCGTCCCGCTGAAGGACAATCTGGAAGGTCTCGCGGCCGGCGCCGGCGCCGCTTTTGCCGGCGTGCGGCACCTGATACCACTCAATGACAAAGGTATCTTCCCCGAACGCTTTGACGAACACACCCCCTATCAGCGATGGGTCCAGGTCGTCCCAGAAGACATATATGGCGTTGTTCGGCGGCGCCGAATTCGGTAGGCAGGTGTTGTTGGACGCCGGCTCATATCCCGCGCCGAAGCTCACGTAGCCGTTGGAGGACACCCACAAACGGGAGTAACTGCGACCGTAAAAGGGGAAGGCGAATGGCAGATTGACCGCCGCAGAACCGTCGTCCGGTAAGGTCAGGGCGATGCCGCCGGTGCGGGCGTCCAGCCATTCATACCCGTATGCGCCGCCGGCGTTCAGTGCCTGCGCCGGCAGAAAGGCCATGCGCAGTTGGGCGACGTATGTGGCGGTGAGCGGGATGGTGAGGGGGGAGTTCTGCACCGCCGGCGTGGGGCTGGAGATCATCAGCGTGCCCAGGTAGATGCCCGGTGTCATGCTGGCCGTCACCGGCTGGACCGTCAGGGTGATGCTTTCGCGAGGACCCAGCCGGCCGCTGGTGCTTCCAAGCACCCGGAACCACGGCACCCCCTGAATGATGGCCGCCTGCCAGTCCAGCGGCAGATATGGGCTGGGGTTGCGCAGGGTAACTCGTGATGAAGGGGCGGGGCGGTTTCCGCCGGCCAGGAACGAGAGGCCGGCGGGCTGGACTTCCAGCGCCGGCGCGGCGGAGCGCAGGGCGGCAGAGACGTCGATCAGGCCGTAGCCGAAATAGTCATTCCTGCCGTCCAGATAGGCGTATGGGCCGATTTTGCGGGCGCTGTCCTGCATGACCTGCTGGACCTGGGTGGCGGAGAAGGATGGGTTCAGCGCCCACAGCAGGCCGGCCAGGCCGGAGACGTGGGCCGCCGCCATAGACGTGCCGGAGCGGGCGCCGTAGGAGTCGTTGGGCATAGTGGACCAGACCGGACTGCCGGCGTCGCCGCCCGGCGCCGCCAGGTCTATGTAAGGATGATATTCCGAGTATGCGGCGCGTCCCTCCTGGCGGGTGACGGCGGCCACCGCCAGGGTCTCATCATAGGCGGCCGGATAGGCGACGGGATTCACCCCCGGACAGCCGGCGCCCCCATCGCCGCAGTTGCCGGCGGCCGTGACCACCAGACAACCGCGGTTAGCGGCATAGATGACCGCATCGTGCAGGCCCTGATAGTCCTCCCAGCCCACCAGACTCAGGTTGATGACCTTCGCCACGTTGGCGGCGTAGCGGATGCCGTCAATGATGTTGAAGTATGTCCCGACGCCGCTGGCGTTGAGCACTTTGATGGGCATCAGCCGCGCCTGCCAGTCCACGCCGGCCACGCCGATGCTGTTATTGGTCAGCGCGCCGATAATGCCGGCGACGTGCGTGCCGTGGCCGTTATCGTCGTCAGGGTAGGGGTCGCTGTTGACATAATCCCAACCAGCCGCCAGCCGGCCGGCCAGGTCGGGGTGGTCGAGGTCCACTCCCGTATCCAGCACGGCGATGGTGATGGTGGCACTGCCGGTGATGATGTCCCAGCCGGCCGGCGCGTTGATAAGGGTCATGTTCCACTGAAGGGACCAGTACGGGTCGTTGGGGATGCCGGCGGCGTAGGCGTAGTAGTTCGGGGCGGCATATTCCGCCAGCCCGCTGTCCACCAGCCAGCGGGCCAGCTCCTGCTCCCGGCCGGCAGGCGCGCGCAGTCGGGCAATGGCGAGGTCAGGGATGGACTGCAGGGGCTGGATGCCTTTCTCCGCCAGCATGGACGTCACGTCGCGCTTGACGGTCGGCGTGCGGAGCTTGGCGATGATCTCGCCCGGCACGTAGGCCGGCGCCGGCTCCTGGGCCAGGCCGGGCGTTTCCGGCATGCCCCCCAGCCAGGCCAGCAGAGCCAGCGTGCCGGCGGCCACCATGATGGCCAGGACCAGACGCGCGCACCATCTGGCAATGTATCGCATCGCTACCGCCTTCTCCTGGGCAGATGCCCGTCCTGCACTATGTTGATGACGCCGGCGTGCCAGCCACTTGTTCCAGGATGTGCCGGCAGTCCTCCGCGGAAGCCGGCCGGGGGTTGTTCGGCAGCATGGCCATTCGGCTCGCTTCCTCAGCCATCGTGCGCAGTTCCTCCGCCGCCGGCGAAGGGATGTTCAGCTCCCGCAGGGTGGTGGGCATCCCCAGGCCGATCAGCCAGCCGCGCACCAGTTCCACGACCTGTTCGTCTGACATCTCCCGCGGCAGGCCCAGCAGGTCCAGCAGGCCGGCGCGTTTCTCTCCCAGGGCCGGCAGGTTAAAGGCCAGCCCGTACGGGAGCAGGAGGCCGATGCACAGCCCGTGGTGCAGTTCGTAGCGGGCGGCCAGGGGGCCGGCCAGCGCATGGACGATGCCCAGCCCGCTCTGGTCAAAGGCCCAGCCGGCGAGCGCGCTCGCCAACAGCATCTCGCTCCGGGCCTCCAGGTCGCGGCCGTCATGCACGGCGCGGGGGAGGTACCGCCATGCCCGCTGTATCGCCATCGCCGCCAGGGCGTCGGTGATGGGATTGGCGCGCCGGCCCACGTATGCCTCGATGGCATGGCCCAGCACATCGGCGCCGACGGCGGCGGTCAGGCGCGGCGGAAGCCCCGTGGTGAGCGCAGGGTCCAGCACGGCGGCGCGGGCATACAGATACGGGCTGACCACGCCCTTTTTGAAGCGCGTTTCCTCGTCCTCGATGACGGCAGTGCGCGTCATCTCACTGCCGGTGCCGGCGGTGGTGGGGACAGCGACCAGGGGGGTGATCGGCCGGGTGATGGGCCGGCCTTCCCACTGGTAATCCCGATAGCGGCCGCCGTTGGCCAGCAGAAGGCCGGCCGCCTTGGCCACGTCAATGACGCTCCCACCGCCCAGGGCGACGAATGCCTCTACGCCGAAGCGTTCGGCCGCTTCCAGGGCGCGTTCGACGTCTAGCGTCGTGGGATTGGAGCGCACCCCGGTGAACACCTGCACTTGACAGCCGGCTTCGATCAAAATGTGGCGGACCTGATCCACCAGGCCGGCCTTTTCCAGGCCGGCGTCGCTGACCAGCAAGATGCGCTGTGCGCCCAGCTTTGCCAGTGCTTCCGGCAGTGCCTGGGCGACGGGCCGGCCGAAGATGAGTTTGACGGGTGTATACAGTGTGAATTCCATGGCGCCTCCCGCATATATTCCAATGCCAGATATCCTGGTGCATATCATACACCGCCGGCCCGTTTCTGGCAATCCTCTGAAGGGGAGCGGCCGGGTTCGCCGATGGATATTGCCGCTTCATAGGGTTGGGGTCAACGAAGCGTTCCCCGGACGAAAGTTGGCGGCCGGCTTGGCAATGCCGCATTCCGGTGGTAATATTGGTTTGATAACTGAACAGATAATTTTAGAAGAAAGGAGCTGTCCGATGGCCTTCCGCGATTGTCGCTCCCAAGCACTGCGCAGATCACCCGAAGATCTGCTCCGCCACATGCAGGACTTTCACTTGGATCTGAAGTTCTCCGCCGGCATCTGGTATTTCTCCCCTGGCGGCGGACGCTTCCACGAGCGTTATACCCCTGCCCTGGATATTCCGGCGTGCCTGGAGATCGCCGCTCGCCTGAAAGACGCCGGCCTTTCCGCCATGGAAGCCCATTATCCCAATGAGATCAACGAGGACAATCTGGAGGTCTGGAAGAGTTTCGCTCGGGACACCGGCATCCGCATCCTCACGGTCATTCCCCTCTTGTTTTACGATGCGACGTTCGAGTGGGGGTCTCTCTCCTCGCCGCTCCCGGAGGTGCGGAAGTTCGCCTTGGAGCGCACCATCCGCGCCTTTGAGCTGAACAAGGAGCTGGACACCGACTTTGCCGTGGTGTGGCCTGGCATCGATGGGTATGAAAATCCATTTGGCATAGATTTTTACCGGGCGCGCGATCGCTTTGCCCAGGGGTTGGCACAGGCCATGGATGCGGTGCCCGGCGTGCGCGTGGCCTTCGAACCCAAGCCGTACGAACCGCGCGGGCGTATCCTCTACGGCACTACGCCAGAGGGCATCCTGCTCGGCCAGAAAGTGGAGGCGTTGCTGAACCATCCCGAGAACCGCCGCCGGCTCGCCGAGGGGCACGCGCTGGTCGGCATGAACCCGGAAGTGGGCCATATGTTGATGGCTTACGAGGACCTGCCCTATGCCTTCAGCCTGGTCATGGAATACGGCCGGCTCTTCCATACCCATTGGAACAGCCAGCCGATGGGCAACTATGACCAGGACCTGAATGTCGGCGTCATCGCGCCCGAACAGACCGAGGCGGCGCTGTATGTGCTGAAAATGTACGGCTACCAGGGCTATTTCGGCATTGACATCAACCCGGAGCGCATGCCCGTGGAGGTCGCCCTGCGCAACTGCATGGATGCCCTGCGCGCCGCGGCCGATCGTATTGAGTCGTTGGACCATGAGAAGGTGCTGTACGCCACGGAGCATCCTGACAAGGCGCGCGGGTGGCTGGAGGCCTATTTGATCCGCATGCGGGCCCTGCATCCGGAAAAGCTGGGCCCCCTACCGACATTGGAGATGGACAGTTAGCCCGTCCCTTGGGAACGCATCAGCCGGCGGGTCTCCCCCGCCGGCTGATTGTCTCAGCCCTATCTTGCTGTGCTACAGGATCGCCGGGCTTCATGCCGGCACTCGCCCCCGGAGTGCAACGCGTGGATCGCGGTAGGGTGCGGATGGTGATGCATGCCGCGATACCCCCGATGGATCAATGTTCCAGCGCATGGAACCAGGGCGCGAGGAGGGGGTAGAGCTGGCGGTATGCCGGGTAATAGCGTCCGTACCGCTGATGCTGTTCGGCATCTACCGCCGTCTTTCCGGTCACGGAGATGGTAGCACGGCAGGCGGCCTCGACGTCCGGCCATATGCCGGCGCCAACGCCGGCCAGCAGAGCCGCGCCGTATGCCGCCCCTTCGGTCGTGTTGACCGTGACCAATTCCACCCCCAGCACATCCGCCAGAATTTGCCGCCATACCGGGCTGCGGGAGCCGCCGCCGGAAACGCGCACCTCTTCCATGGCGCCCACACCCACCTGCCGGATCAGCTCAAAGATGTCCCGCAGTCCGAACGCCACCCCTTCCAGCACGGCGCGTGTCATATGCGCCGATCCATGACGAATGGTCAGGCCGATGAACGCGCCGCGGGCCAGGGGGTCGGGATGCGGCGTGCGCTCCCCCGTAAGGTAGGGAAGGAAGAACAGCCCTTCACAGCCGGCAGGGATCTCCGCGGCCGCGGCCAACAGTTCATCGTAGTCGCTGGCCGGCGCGAAAGTGTCGTGGTACCAGCGGAGACTGCCGGCGGCGGAAAGCATCACCCCCATGAGATGCCAGCGCCCGGGCACCGCATGGCAGAAAGCATGCAGACGGCCCTCCGGTTCATAGACGGGGGCTTCCGTGCTGACGAACACCACGCCGGAGGTGCCCAACGTCAGGGCTACCACTCCCGGGCGGATGGCACCGACTCCCACGGCCTGGGCCGATTGGTCCCCGCCGCCGGCGACCACCGGCGTGCCGGCGAGCAATCCCGTCTGCCCGGCGGCCTCGGGCGTCACAACGCCGGTGACCTGGGGACCTTCAAAGGTCTCGGGGAGCCAATCGGCGGGGATTTCGAGGGCTTCCAGGATGTCTGCGGACCAGGCTCGCGTTTGTAAGTCCAACAGCAGGGTTCCCGCCGCGTCCGCCTTGTCGGTGGCGAATGTTCCCGTCAGGCGATAGCGCACGTAATCCTTAGGGAGCAAAATATAGCGCACGCGCGCATATACTTCCGGCTCGTTCTCCCGCACCCACAGGATTTTAGGGGCAGTGAAGCCGGCCAAGGCATCGTTGCCAGTGATGGCAATCAGGCGAGACTTTCCCACCCGAGCGCGAATTTCGTCGCATTGCCGGCCGGTGCGCTGATCGTTCCACAGGATGGCGGGGCGCAGAACGTTTCCATCCCGGTCCAGTAAGGTCAAGCCATGCATTTGTCCGGTCAGGCCGATGGCTAAGACATCAGATGCCCGAACGCCGCTCTGTGCCAACGCGCCGGCGATGCTCGAAACCGTCGCGCTCCACCACTCCTTTGGATCTTGCTCGCTCCACAACGGTCGAGGGGTGGAAAGAGTCAATGGGGTGTTCACCGCACAGATCACATCCCCTGCCTCGTTGACCAACAGAGCCTTCGCACCCGTGGTAGAAACGTCGATACCCATGACATAGTGCATGATGACGCCTCCGCGAAATGGAATTTGCGAGCATTTATATGCCGGCGGTTTGTCCCGCCGTTTGGTGGACCATCAGGGCGATGGGGCCGATTGCGCCGGCCATCTACGCCGTGTGCGGAACGTGAGTTATTATACCCAGCCCGTGCGCTCCTGACAACGTGCCCTTTCAACATTCTCCTGCATATTCCCTTGTCCTGGGGCGTCGGCTGTGGTATCATCTGTTCAGACCGCAATGCGCAGTAAGCGGGGGAGGCGAAAATGGACGGACAGAATCCGATCCCCAAGGAAGCGCGCTGGTACCACAAGCGAGAGGACGGGAAGGTACAGTGCTATCTGTGTGCCCACCGCTGTGTCATCAGCGACGGCAAGCTGGGCATCTGCCAGGTGCGCAAGAACGAGGGCGGTACCCTGTATACCCTGGTCTATGGCCGCACCATCGCCCGGCACGTGGACCCCATCGAGAAAAAGCCGCTGTTCCATGTGGCGCCGGGCAGCACATCGTTCTCCATTGCCACGCCAGGGTGCAATTTCCGCTGTCTGTTCTGCCAGAATGCCGATATCTCCCAGATGCCGCGCGAACAGCACCTCATCATGGGCCATCAGATGTCGCCGGAAGAGATCATGCGCGATGCGAAGCGCTACGGCTGTTCCAGCATATCGTACACCTATACCGAGCCGACCATCTTCTCGGAATACGCGTATGACGTAGCGGTGCTGGCCCATGACGCCGGCCTGCTCAATATCTACGTCACGAACGGCTACATGACCCCGGAGATGCTGGACGACTTTCATCCCTATCTCGACGCGGCCAATGTGGACCTCAAGGCCTTCCGCGATGAATTCTACCGCGAGATGTGCGGCGCCCGGCTTCAGCCGGTGCTGGATGCCCTGCGCCATATGAGGCGGCTGGGTATCTGGGTGGAGGTGACTACGCTCATTATCCCGCGTGCCAACGACGACCCGGCCGAACTGCGCGAGATCGCGGAGTTCATTCGCGATGAGCTGGGACCGGATACCCCCTGGCATATCAGTCGTTTTCATCCCATGTATAAGCTGACCGACCGGCCGTCCACGCCGGCCTCCACGCTGGAGATGGCGGTGCGCATCGGGAAAGAGGCCGGCCTGCGGTATGTCTATATGGGCAACGTCCCAGGCCAGGGGGAGGATACGTTCTGTCACCAGTGCGGCGCCCGCCTGATCGAGCGCTACGGCTTTCAGGTGCTGGCGTATCGGCTGAAAGAGGGGAAATGCCCGGTCTGTGGGACGCCCGTCGCCGGCCGCAATCTCTAGCGCCGGCTGAATTTGACAGCCCGAACATCTTCTGTACAATCTTGGCATTGTTTTGCACGGATGATCCGTAATATTTTCCCTTTTACTGAGTGAGACCCACATTTCAGCAGAGGGATGTGACGGGCGTTGAATTTCCCAATGCGTTGGAGTCCGCTGGGTCGAATCGCCGGCCTTGCCGGCCGGAACCTTCGAACTCTCAGCGCGCTTTCATTCGTAGCCATTGGACTTCTCGCCGTGTTGGGGGGGGCGCTCTCCCCTCAGGCCGGCGTCCAGACACTGCTCATCGTGGACCAACACCCGCTGGTCGTCCAGACCTATGCGGGGCGCGTCGGGGAGCTTCTGCAGGAGGTGGGACTGCGGCTGGGCGCACATGATATCGTGGTGCCCCCGCCGACAACCCCCATTTCTGCCGGCACCACCATCCGTGTCTTTCGCGCGCGTCCCTTTCTCGTCGAGGTGGACGGACAGGTCCTGGAGCTGGAAAGCCATGCCAGCCGGCTGGACGTACTGTTGGCGGAAGCCGGCGTCTCCCTGGGCCCCCATGACCAGATTTTCCTCGATGACCAACCTGTCGGTGCCGATGCCGCGCTGACGGAGGGAAGCGCCGGCCAGGGGGGATCCTCTTCACCCCCGAAGCAGTCTCTGCGCCGTCAACGCATCCTCTTCCCCACACCGAAGCCCGTACGCATCTCCATCCGCCGCGCCAGGCCCTTTACCCTGCATGATGGACCAGTCGCCGGCGTCCTGTATTCGACCGCCGCCACGGTGGGGCAGGCGTTGTGGGAGCACGGCATTTTGCTGTACGCCGGCGACCGGGTCAGCCCAGACCTCTCCACCCCACTGCAGGCCGGCCTCAACGTCTACATCCAGCGCTCTCAACCGGTGGAAATCCTGGTGGACGGCCGACACATCCGCACGCGCTCCCAGGCGGTCTCGGTGGGGGAGCTTCTCTCGGAACTCGGCATTGCCCTGGTGGGGCAGGACCGCGTGGAGCCGGCGGAGGACACGCCGGTGACCGCGGACATGGTCGTGCGGGTCACCCGCGTGCGCGAGGAAGTGCTGGTCGAGGAGGAGACGATCCCGTTTGAGACGCGCTGGGAGCCTGACAGCAACCTGGAGCTGGATCAGCAGGAGCTTCAGCAGGCCGGCGCAGAGGGTCTGCTCCGCCGGCGGGTGCGGGTCCTGTATGAAGATGGTCAGGAGGTGGCCCGCAACCTGGAAGATGAGTGGGTGGAGCGCGAGCCGACGGACAAGATTATCCGCTACGGCACCAAAATTGTCATCCGCGAGCTGGAAACACCCGATGGGACAATCTACTACTGGCGGCGCATCCGCATGCTGGCCACCTCATACACGGCCGCCACGTCGGGCAAGGCCCCGGACCATCCGGAGTACGGCATCACGTTCTTGGGATGGCAGATGCGCGCCGGCATTGTAGCCGTGGATCCCAGCGTCATTCCCCTCCGCACCGAGGTGTATGTGCCGGGATACGGTAAGGGAATAGCCGCCGATACGGGTGGGGCTATCAAGGGCCGGCGCATAGACCTGGGTTACGATGAGGGGAATATCACGTACTGGTACAAGTGGGTGGACGTGTATCTGCTGGCGCCGCCACCGCCGCCCAGCAAAATCCGCTGGGTGCTCCCGAACTGGCCCGTGGAGAGAAAATGAGCGGTTCCCCGGATGCGGAGACCCCGAAACAGCTCCTGCGCCGCTACGGCATTGCGCCGAAAAAACAGTTGGGGCAGAATTTCATGATTGACCCGCGCGCTCTGGAACGGGTGGTGCAAGCGGCGGAGGTCACGCCGGCGGACGACGTGCTGGAGATCGGCGCCGGCATCGGCACTCTCACGGAGCGCCTGCTGGAACATGCCGGCCGGGTGGTGGCGGTGGAGCTGGATGCGCAGTTGGTCGCTGTCCTCCAGGAACGCCTGGGTTCCCACCCGCATCTGCAGATTGTGGCCGGCGACATCCTGCGGCTCCGACCGGCGGAGTATTTCACCGCACCCTACAAGGTGGTCGGAAATATCCCCTACTACATCACCTCTGCCATCCTGCGGCATCTGTTGGAAGCCCAGCCCCGCCCCACTATGTTGGTGCTGACCATGCAGAAGGAAGTGGCGGCGCGCATCCTTTCCAGGGAGAAATGGAGCCTGTTGGCAGTGAGCGTGCATTTTTACGGCCGGCCGCGGCTGATGGGGCACATTTCCCGACACGCCTTCTATCCCGTCCCTAATGTGGATTCGGCGATCCTGCGGGTGGATGTATGGCCTCAGCCGGCGGTTTCCGTGCCGGATACGCGGCTCTTTTTCCGCGTGGTGAAGGCCGGCTTTTCGGCCCCGCGCAAGCAGTTGCGCAACACGCTGGCCCACGGCTTAGGCGTGGCGCCGGAGGCCGTGGAGCAGGCGCTGAGCGCCGCCGGCATGGATCCCCGCCGGCGCGCCGAGACCGTCTCTTTGGAGGAGTGGGGGCAGATCTGCCGGGTCCTGGGGCCGACGCTGGTGGGCGGGTTGCCGGCGGAGGAGCCGGAGGCTGAGGAGCTTTAGCGGTCGTACCCCACCGCAAAGGCGACCGCGTAGGCGCGGCTGTGGGAGAGGCTGATCTCCACCTGCTGGATGCCGAGCTGGGCGGCGCGCGCCTCGGCCCGGCCCAGCAGACGCACTATGGGCTTGCCGCGTGTGTCGTTGAGGATTTCAATTTCGCGCCAGGAGACGCCGGCGAAGCCCGTGCCCAGCACCTTGGAGACGGCCTCTTTGCCGGCGAAGCGGGCGGCCAGTTCTGCCGGAGCGCCGGCATAGCGCCGGCGCTCCTCTTCCGTGTACACCCTCTGCAGAAATCGCTCACCGAAACGCACCAGGGCGCGCTCGACGCGATCGATTTCCACGATGTCCACCCCGACGTAGATGGGCATGGGCCGGCCTCAGCCGCAAGAACCCGGGTTGTTGACAGCATTGGGGCCGTAGCCCCGGCCGACGCCGCGGTAAATAAAGCCCAGCCTCTGCATATCCGCCGGCTCG